>JBCNQO010000059.1:0-7171 GCA_039592825.1 Flavobacterium sp. | reverse complement strand
GATGATAAACGGTCAGGTCGACATCGCCGTGCATTCCATGAAAGATGTTCCGACGGCATTGCCAATTGGAATCGTGCAAGCCGCGGTTTTGGAAAGAGCGTCGGAAAAAGACATTCTCGTATACAAGAATTCACCCGATTTTTACCACGAAGAAGCCACGATCGCATCGGGAAGTTTGCGTCGCCAGGCACAATGGTTGAACCGATATCCGCACCATAAAGTCGTCGATTTGCGTGGAAACGTGAACACGCGTTTGCAGAAATTGGCCGACAATGACTGGAACGGGGCCATTTTCGCTTCGGCCGGTTTGGACAGAATAGGCGTGAAGCCCGAAAATTATATAGATTTAGATTGGATGATTCCGGCTCCGGCTCAAGGCGCGATGGTTGTCGTGGCTATGGAGAAAGACGATTTCTGTCGCGAAGCCGTTGGAAAACTCAATCATTTTGAAACGGAAATTTGTACGAAAGTCGAACGCGATTTCCTCAAAACGCTCGAAGGCGGATGTACCGCGCCAATCGGGGCTTTTGCTCAAGTGATCGACAACGAGATTCGTTTCGAAGGCGCGCTTTTGTCGGTTGATGGAAAAGAGAAACTGTCGATCGAGAAAACGTCCGAAACCACGCATTACAACACTTTCGGGCGCGATTGTGCGCTCGAGATTCTCAAAAACGGCGGAGACGAACTGATGGAAAAAATCAGGTCGGAATTGAAAAAATGAGTCCGACGTACAGAATATTGTCCACAAAAAAACTGAAAGTCAATCAGAAACAGTTTTTGCTCAACGCCGATTTTTCGGTAATCGAAGCCGATTTCATCCGCGTGACCGAGTTGCCATTCCGCTTGACGGACATAAATCCGAACCTCATAATCACGAGCCAGAACGCAGCAAAAGCCGTGGCCGCGCATCCCGAAGTTCAGGACATTCGCCGCAATCCCGTATTTTGTGTAGGATTGAAAACCGCAGATTTGCTAGACGAATTGGGTTTCACGGTTCAGGAAACAGCCGAAAATGCCAGCGAACTCGCGAAAGTGATTTTAGATGACTATTCCACCGAAAGCTTCACATTCTTTTCGGGAAATATCCGCCGCAACGAATTGCCAATGGCGCTTATGGAAGCCGATGTGGAAATGAACGAGATCGAGGTTTACGAAACCGAACTCACGCCGGCAGAAATCAAGTCCCAAATAGACGGAATCCTGTTTTTTAGCCCGAGTGGCGTGAAGAGTTTCCTATTGAAAAACACGCTTGAAAACCAGGTTTGTTTTTGTATCGGACAAACCACAGCTACAGAAATACAAAGGGTCACTGGTTCGAATCCAGTTACTACAATTATAGCAAACCAATCCACAATAGAAAGTACAATCGTGAAGTGCATCAATCACTTCCACCCGAAAATATGATCAAGAACGACCTTTTTCTTCGCGCTTTAAACAACGAATCAGTAGAACGTCCACCAGTGTGGATGATGCGCCAGGCCGGACGCTATTTGCCGGAATTCCGTGCGTTGCGCGACAAATACGACTTTTTTACGCGTTGCCAGACTCCGGAATTGGCGGCCGAAATCACGGTGCAGCCAATTAGAATCGTGAAACCGGATGCCGCGATTTTGTTTTCGGACATTCTCGTGGTACCACAAGCGATGAATATCGAAGTTTTGATGAAAGAAAGCGTTGGGCCGTTTTTGCCGAATCCGATCCGCAGCGCGAAAGATGTAGAGAACGTGATCGTGCCAGACGTGAACGAGACTTTGGGCTACGTCTTCGATGCAATCAAATTGACCAAGGAAATGTTGAACGACGAAGTTCCGCTCATTGGTTTCGCCGGTTCTCCGTGGACGATTTTCTGTTACGCGGTTGAAGGAAAAGGCTCGAAAAGTTTTGACACGGCCAAAGGTTTCTGCTTCTCTCAACCCGAAGCCGCTCACGCTTTGTTGCAAAAAATCACCGATACGACCATCGCTTATCTCAAGGAAAAAGTCAAGGCCGGAGTGAACGCCGTGCAGATTTTCGACTCGTGGGGCGGAATGCTTTCACCGGTCGATTACCAGGAATTCTCTTGGCAATACATCAACCAGATTGTCGAGGCTTTGGCACCTGAAACCAAAGTGATCGTGTTCGGGAAAGGCTGTTGGTTCGCGTTGAACGACATGGCCAAATCGAAAGCGTCGGCACTTGGCGTCGATTGGACTTGCTCGGCCAGAAACGCGCGTTATCTGTCTGGCGGAAAAATCACTTTGCAAGGCAATTTCGATCCGTCGCGACTGCTTTCGCCAATTCCGACCATCAAGAAAATGGTACACCAAATGATTGACGAATTCGGAAAAGACAATTATATCGTGAACCTCGGACACGGGATTTTGCCGCACATTCCGGTAGATCACGCGAAGGCTTTTATCGATGCGGTGAAAGAATACGGGAATTGATAATTGACAATGGATAATTGACAATTGAATCTGACTTTCGACAATGAAAACGACGTTCGAAAACTGGCAACTCAACCAACTGCAAGACATTTTGCCCGAGGAGTTTTTTGCCCTGATCGAACGCAACGTCAACCACATAAAAAAGACATTCCCGAAAACGCTCAACGCTTGTCTCGACCTTGACAAAACCATACAGTTTCTGGGCGAGAACATCGATCGTGAAGAAAACGGAAGCGGCTATTATTTCTATATCCGAAACCTCGAAAGCGGCAAATTGATCGGTTATGTCTGTATCAAGAACGTCGACCGAAACATCATGAAGTGTGAGCTCGCGTATTTTGTCGACAAGAATTTTGAGGGAAAAGGAGTGATTTCGAAAGCGGTTTCAAACGTGATAAGATTTTGTTTTTCAGACCTTCGAATGAACAAGATCTTCATTTGTACATCGCTTGAAAACCTTGGCAGCCAAAGAGTCGCGACCAAAAACGGATTCGTCGAAGAAGGTATTTTGCGGCAGGAATTCAAAAGCGGCGAAGGCCATTTGGAAGACGTGAAATACTTCGGATTGCTCAAACAAGATTACCGACCATGAAAGACCAATTTTTCGCCTACATACAAAATCTTCAGGATGAGATCACGTCCGGACTCGAGCAAATCGACGGCGTGGCCAAGTTCCGTGAAGACAACTGGAAACGTCCCGAAGGCGGCGGCGGACGCACTCGTGTAATCGAGAACGGACAGATTTTCGAGAAAGGCGGCGTGAATATTTCGGCCGTGCACGGAAAGCTTCCCGATTCGATGCAAAAGATGTTCGGAGTTGGGGAAGTCGATTTTTTCGCTTGCGGATTGAGTCTCGTGATCCATCCGAAAAGCCCGATGGTTCCTACGGTTCACGCGAATTGGCGCTATTTTGAGATGTACGACGAAGCCGGAAACGTGATCGATTCGTGGTTCGGCGGCGGACAGGATTTGACGCCTTATTATCTGTTCGACGAAGACGCGATCCACTTTCACTCAGTGTCCAAAAACGCTTGTGACAAACACGATCCAACATTTTATCCGAAGTACAAAAAACAGTGTGATTCCTATTTTTGGAACGCGCACAGAAACGAAGCCAGAGGAATTGGCGGACTGTTTTTCGATTATCTGAAAAAGTCAAAAGAGCGTTCGATGCAAAATTGGTTCGATTTCGTGACCGAAGTCGGAAACAGCTTTCTCGAAAGTTATGTTCCGATTGTGGAAAAACGCAAAAGTTTGCCATACGACGAAAATCACCGCAATTGGCAGGAAATCCGCCGCGGACGCTATGTCGAGTTCAATCTCGTGCACGACAAAGGCACGCTTTTCGGCCTAAAAACCAACGGTCGCATCGAATCGATTTTGATGAGTTTGCCGCCTCACGTGCAATGGGTTTACGATCATCATCCAAAACCCGGAAGCGAAGAAGAAAAGCTCGTAAAAGTACTGCAATCGCCAAAAGACTGGCTTTCGTAACAACAGCGATTATCAATTGTACATTATCAATTATCCATTAAATATGTATCCGATTCACAGAAACCGAAGACTACGCACCAACGACTCCATGCGATCGCTAGTGCGCGAAACGATTCTCACCACGAACGATTTCATGTTCCCGATGTTCATCTGCGAAGGCACGAACACCCAAATCGAAATCCCGTCAATGCCCGGAATTTACAGGCGTTCGCTCGATCTCACCGTGAAAGAAGTCCAGGAATTGTGGCAACTCGGAATCAAGGCCGTGAATCTGTACGTGAAGGTTTCGGATAATCTCAAAGACAACACAGGAAAAGAGGCTTGGAACAAAGACGGACTCATGCAGGAAGCGATTCGCGCGATCAAAGGCGCGGTGCCCGAAATGATCGTGATGCCGGACGTAGCGCTCGATCCATATTCGATTTACGGTCACGACGGCATTGTAGAAAACGGACAAATCCTGAACGACGCAACAGTCGAAGCTTTGGTGAAAATGAGCATTTCGCATGCAGAAGCCGGTGCCGATTTCGTCGCGCCTTCAGACATGATGGACGGACGCGTTTCGGCAATCCTCAAAGGTTTGGAAGAGAACAATTTCCACAATGTGGGAATTATGAGTTACGCGGCAAAATATGCTTCGGCTCATTACGGACCGTTCCGCGATGCACTCGATTCTGCGCCAGGTTTTGGAGACAAAAAGACTTACCAAATGGACTTTTGCAACAGAACCGAAGCCATAAAAGAAGCGCTTCACGACGTTGAGGAAGGCGCCGATATCGTCATGGTAAAACCAGGAATCGCTTATCTCGACATCGTGCGCGAAGTTCGCAACGCGGTTCACGTTCCGGTGGCGGTTTACAACGTTTCTGGCGAATATGCCATGGTGAAAGCCGCGGCAGAAAAAGGCTGGATCGACCACGACAAAGTGATGATCGAACAGCTTACGTCGATCAAACGCGCGGGCGCCGACATCATTTCGACGTATTTTGCCAAAGAAGCCGCGATTTTGCTCAACAAATAGTTCAAATAAAACTTAACTACTCTTAACTTCTTAATGGTTCAAACCGACAACAATTGTCACCATTGAGCGGCTTAGGCAAGTTAAGATCAATCTGATTTTTTCAATAGATAAAATGAAAAAATACCTTTTCCTTTTCGGATTTTTCGCTCTCATTTCCTGCGGTACAAAAGAAGCGCCGGCCGAAGAAAATTTCCAGTACGAAGAAAAATTAAAGCCCGAGGAATTGGGTCAGAAAATCTTCGATTCCAAAGGCAATTGTTATTCGTGCCACAGGCCAGACATGAAAGTCGTAGGGCCGTCGCTCGTTGAAATTGCCAAAGTTTACAAGCAGAAAAACGGCGATATGGTGAAATTCCTCAAGGAAGAAGCCGAACCGATTGTTGATCCGGCGAATTATCCAGCGATGAAAGTGAATTTCTCGATCACCAAAAGAATGACAGACGAAGAACTAAAGGCGCTTCAGGCCTACATTCTGAGTCACGCAAAATAAGTTTCCGATGCAGGTTTTTGTGCTAAAAGAAGGCGATTTTTCCGTCAGTAAAAACAAGGAATTCTACGGGATTGACGATTTTCCCGGCGGACTCAGAATGGCCGTACAATCGTTTCTGGTCGTCACCGAAGAAGACGTGATTCTGCTCGATTCGGGTTTCGGACTTACTTCTGAAGATGGAAAACCGATGATCCTGAACCTTCTAGAAAGTCACAGTTTTTCGGCCGATAAAGTCACGAAAGTGCTGCTTTCCCATTTCCACAAAGATCACGTGAACGGTTTGGGACGTTTCGAAAACGGCGAATTCATCGGCAATTTCCCGAATGCTAAAATCTATTTCCAACAGCGCGAACTCGATTGGGCTTTTACGCAAAATGGCAATCCGTCGTTTGATTTTGAGATTCTGGACGCGATTTCGAGCCTTCCGAATTTAATCGATCTGGATTCGGACGAAGGACAAATCACGGACGAAATCTCGTATGCGGTTTCGGGCGGACACACGCCTTTTCACCAGGAATTCTGGATCCGCGAAAGCGAGGAAACCATTTTTTATCCCGCGGACAATCTTCCGCAAAAATCCTACATTGATTTCCACATCGCCTACAAAAGTGATTTCGACGGCAAAAAAGCGGCCGAACTGCGCCAAATCTGGAAAAAACAGGCCGAAGACGAGCACTGGAAAATCCTGTTATTCCACGACATGAAAGTTCCCGTGCTGGAATGCTAAAATCGCTACACAGAGCGAGCTGCGTTGGTTTTTTTGTATCTTTAGGGGAAATCGAACAGCCATGAGAATCGCCTTGTTTTCTATAGGATTTTTGCTTTCTGCGACAATCGCGTCGGCACAGAATCAGCAACAGCCCAAAAAGACTTTTATAGCGCCGTCACTCACTTTTTCGCGCGAATTGTTCCCAACCCAAAAAGACAGCATCTCGTTTTTGACGATGGCGCCGGCCGAACCCAAATCTGTGCTTATCGTGAATTCGACGGATAATAAGCTTCCGAAAAACTACGATTGGCAAAAAGACGTGAGCCGATCGAACTCCATAAAACAAGCTGCGACGCAACAATACCATTCCGACGCTTTGGGCAGAACGCCTTTGCCGGACGCGTCCAGAGACGTGATGCAAAGAAGCCTGATGCGCGATATGAAGACGAATTGATGGAAACCGCTTTTGTAAAAACACCGGTCGGAATCGCGAGAATAGAGGGCGACGAAAACGGGATTTCGGCTATTTCCATTTTGGATGATGAGGTTGAAATCACGTCCAAAGTATCCAAAAACCTCAAGAAAGCCGCGACCGAACTTTCGGAATATTTCAACGGAAAACGCCAGGATTTCACGTTTTTGATGAATCCGAAAGGCACCGAATTCCAGAAATCGGTTTGGAACGAACTGCTCAAGATTCCATTTGGGAAAACCACGAGTTATCTGGATCTTTCCAAGAAATTAGGAGACGTGAAAGCCATTCGCGCGGTCGCGTCGGCCAACGGGAAAAACCCGCTTTGGATTGTTGTACCTTGCCACCGCGTAATCGGGTCAGACGGCTCGCTTACGGGTTACGCCGGCGGGCTTTGGCGCAAGAAATGGTTACTCGAGCACGAGACGCCTTCGGCACAACAAAGCCTTTTCTAGAAAGTAAACACTAACACCAAATACCAAAATGAAGAAAATTGCCCTTTTGTTTTTTATGTTTTTCGCCGTGTCGGCTTTTGCTCAGGCAGAGAAGAAAAACATCG
>JBCNQO010000058.1:0-7187 GCA_039592825.1 Flavobacterium sp. | reverse complement strand
ACGGCTTGCTCGCGATGCTGTTCTCGTTCCCGTTCTTAAAAATCAACGGCAACCAATTCCTGATGTTCAACGTTCTCGAGCGTCGGTTCAACATTTTCGGCTTCCCGTTCTGGCCTCAGGATTTTTACATCGTGGTGATCGTGATGATCGTGATGGTGGTTTTCGTGACGCTTTTCACGGTGGTTTTCGGAAGGATTTTCTGTGGATGGATCTGTCCGCAGACAATCTTTATGGAAATGGTTTTCCGACGCATCGAATATTGGATAGACGGCGATCGGGGTTCACAATTAAGGTTGGACAAACAGCAATGGAACGCAGAAAAAATCCGGAAACGGTTGCTCAAATGGACCATCTTTTTTGGGATTTCGTTCGCGATCGCCAATGTGTTTTTGGCTTACATCATAGGAAGTGACGCGCTGTTGCGGATGATAACCGACAGCCCGACGAACCACGTTTCGAACCTGATCGCGCTGTTGATTTTCACGGCCGTGTTCTTTTTCATTTACGTGCGGTTTCGAGAACAGGTTTGCATCATCGCTTGCCCTTACGGACGTTTGCAGGGCGTTTTGCTCGACAACAGATCGATAAATGTGGCCTACGATTTTGTTCGGGGCGAGGGAAAATCCGGGCGCGCGAAGTTTAGAAAGAACGAGGATCGCGAGATTTCGGGAAAGGGAAATTGCATCGATTGCCAATTGTGTGTTCAGGTTTGCCCAATGGGAATCGACATTCGCAACGGAACGCAGCTGGAATGCACGAATTGCACGGCCTGCATAGACGAATGCGACGCCATGATGACCAAAGTCGGGTTGCCGACGGGTTTGATAAGATACGCGAGCGAAGCCGAAATCGAGAAAAAGGAAAAGTTCCGGTTTACTGCGCGAATGAAAGGTTACACGAGCGTTCTAGGCATTCTGGTTGGCGTTTTGATCGGACTTTTGTTTTTGAGAAGCGAAGTCGAAGTGACGATTTTGCGTTTGCCCGGCCAATTGTTTGAGCACAAAGGCGACAACATAAGCAATGTTTACACGTACCGCGTGGTGAACAAGACGACAAAAGCCTACAGAGATTTGCATTTTGGACTGATCTCGCATGACGGACAGATTCGAATGGTGGGCAAAACCGATTTCGACCTGAACGTGCAAGATGTTTCGAAAGGGACTTTGTTTATCGAGATTCCGCAGGGTTTGCTCGATTCGGACAAGCAGAAATTGCGCATCGGGATTTTCGATGGAGACGTTCTGCTCGATTCGGAACCCACGGTTTTTTTAGGACCGCGTTCGTTCTGACAAAATTTGATGAAATGAAAAAACAAAGCCTAGCCCGGATAGCAGCGGTTAGCCTTTCGCGAAAAAAGGCCTGGTTTTGCCGGCTTGCAACAGCGACCAAAGGAAGCTCGTTGCAAGCGCGCCAACCCAGGTTTTTTGCCAGAAAGCTAAAAGCGGAGAGCGGGTTTCAGCTTCTAAAAAAACTCATTAACTCCGGCACTTTGCACTCCGGCACAAAATAAAAAAACCGCCAGTCTTTCGAAAGGCGGTTTGTTTTTACTCGATTTCTTTTCCTTCGCTGTCGAAGAAATGGTATTCGAGAAACGTGTAAGCGTCACGCGGTATGATCTTCACCCATTTTTTGTGCTCAAAGAACCACTTGGAGCGCAATGATGGAAAACCTTTACTGAGGTAAGCAGCCACAAAAGGGTGCGTGTTGAGCACGATCTTCTTGTGGGTTTTGGAATGTCTTTCCAGGTCGGAAGCGATCTTGTCTACGATTAGTATCGGCGCCTGAATTTCGGCATTGACGTTGTTCGGATCTTCTTCGGCTGTTTTGATCTTCACCTCCGGCCTTACTCTCTGTCGGGTTATCTGGACGAGCCCGAACTTACTAGGCGGCAGGATTTTGTGTTTGGCTTTATCGTCGGACATTTCTTGACGCAAATGGTCAAAAAGTACCTTGCGGTTGTCTGGATTGGTCATGTCGATGAAGTCGATGACGATGATTCCGCCCATATCTCGCAAACGCAGTTGGCGTGCGATTTCGGTGGCGGCGATCATATTGACTTCGAGAGCTGTCGCTTCCTGGTTGGTCGCCTTGTTGGATCGGTTCCCGGAGTTCACGTCTATAACGTGCAAAGCTTCGGTATGCTCGATGATTAAGTAGGCGCCGCGACTCATGGAGACCGTTTTCCCGAAAGACGTCTTGATCTGTCTCTCGATATGGTATCTCTCGAAAATTGGCGTATCTCTCGACTGATAAAGTTTTACGATGTTCTGTTTAGCAGGAGCTATCTCACTCAGATACTCCTTGATGTTGTAATACAACTCCTCATCATCTACTACGATACCCGTAAACGTATCGTTAAAAACGTCTCTCAATATGGACGAAGCTCGGTTGAGTTCTCCCAATACTTTAGACGGATGATGGGCAGTTGGTAGTTTTTTGCACATTGCAGCCCAACGAGTTAATAGGTTCTGCAAGTCTTTGTCGATTTCGGCGACTTTTTGCCCTTCGGCCACCGTTCTTACGATGATACCGAATCCTTTCGGTCGAATGCTTTGAACAAGGCGTTTGAGTCTGTCTTTCTCTTCTTTGGATTCTATCTTCTGTGAGATGGAAACACGGTCTGAGAACGGAACGAGCACGATGAATCGGCCGGCTAAGGAGAGTTCTGAGCTTATCCTTGGGCCTTTTGTGCTGATTGGTTCCTTTACAACTTGCACCAACAGGGATTGGTTGGATCCCAAAACGTCGGTGATGACGCCATTCTTGTCAATTTCTTTTTCGAACTGAAAGCTTTTGAGTGAAGAATCTTTTAGTTTACCTGTGCTTACAAGCTTTAGGAATTTCAACTGGGAAGACAGATTCGGCCCTAGGTCGTGATAATGCAGAAACGCATCTTTTTCGAAACCTACGTTGACGAACGCGGCGTTGAGTCCGGCGACGGGCTTGCGTATTTTCGCTATGAAAATATCGCCAACCTGAAAGTCACTTTTCTCTTCTTCCCTGTGCAATTCAATTAGTTTTCCATCTTTAGTTAAGGCAAAATCTACGGCTTCAGAACTCGATCTGATGATTAATTCTTTATTCACCACTGTAAATTTTTATCCGATACCAGGTTAGGTTTGGGGTTCAGGGTTCGGGGTTCAGGGTTTGGGGTTCGAAACCTTGCGCCTTGCACCTTGCACCTTTAACCTTGCACCTACCAAATAGGGGATGGATTAAACAATAACAGGTATAAATTACCCGAAGGATTCACGCGGCCAAAGCAACTGTGGTACGAATGTCGTTCAAAGCCGAACAATCGTCTTGTCTCTCGCTTTTTTCGTCTGAATCCAATTTCAATGAACGTTTTTCCAGAACCGATTCTCGAATGGGTTCTAAAAAGAAAAAGTAGTTAAAGAACTACTTTTTCTTCTTGTGGCGGTTAGCTCTTGCACGTTTTTTTCTTTTGTGCGTCGCTACCTTATGTCTTTTTCTTTTCTTACCACTTGGCATAATGCGATTGTTTGTAAATTAATGATTCGGTTTATTTTGGCTCGTTGTTGGTTTTTACGCCTTCAACAAACACCTTTGCAGGTTTGAATGCCGGAATGTTGTGAGCAGGAATTTTGATCGTTGTGTTCTTAGAGATGTTTCTTCCTGTTTTTTCAGCTCTTGTCTTGATGATGAAGCTTCCGAAACCTCTCAAATATACGTTATCTCCAGTTTCCAATGAAGTTTTTACCTCGTCCATGAAAGATTCCACAGTCGCCTGAACGTCGCCTTTTTCAAGACCCAACTTCTCAGAGATTTTCGCTACGATATCTGCTTTCGTCATTTTCTTGCGTTTTAATAATTGTGTGATATTTTTTGAGGTGCAAATATACGAAACAAAAAACCAATAATTCAACCATAATTAATTAAAATTTAATAACATAAAGATTAATTTTGGTCGCTATCGCGCACTATGACTCACTTCGCTAAACACCTTATTTCTTGGTACTTGCAAAACAAACGGGATTTGCCATGGCGCGAAACTGTCGATCCGTATAAAATTTGGCTTTCTGAAATTATGTTGCAACAAACGCGAGTTGCGCAAGGAATGCCTTACTATTTTGCTTTCACAGAAGCCTTTCCGACCGTATTTGATCTGGCAAAAGCCGACGAAGAATATGTCCTGAAACTATGGCAAGGCTTGGGATATTACTCGCGCGCAAGAAATCTGCACGGAACGGCCAAAATCGTAGCGAACGACCACAAAGGCCATTTCCCGAACACCTATAAAGAACTGCTGACGCTGAAAGGCGTGGGCGAATACACCGCGGCTGCAATCGCGTCTTTCTCTTACAACGAACCTGTTCCGGTTGTGGATGGAAACGTTTTTAGAGTTTTGGCGCGCTATTTCGGTATCGAGACTGACATTGCATCGCCCAAAGCCAAAAAGGAATTCGCGGCAGTTGCCCAGGAATTGATGCCAAAAGCCGAAGCCGCGATCTTTAACCAGGCAATCATGGAATTCGGGGCTTTGCAGTGCGTTCCCAAAAATCCCGATTGCGGCGTTTGCCCCATGAACGATTCGTGCGTAGCGCTGCAAAAAGGAAAAGTTAGCGAATTGCCCGTAAAACTCAAGAAGCAAAAAGTCACCAATCGCTATTTTAACTACCTAATATATAAGGACGAAATCGGGAATACTTTGCTCAACAAGCGCGAAGGCAAAGGAATCTGGCAAAACCTGTACGAATTTCCGTTGATCGAGACCGATGCTGAAGCCGATTTAGCGATGGTTTCGGATGTGGTTTCGAATGAAATGGTTTCGCTTTCGCGGATAAATTCCGTGCCGACGGTTCACAAGTTGTCGCACCAACATTTGTTTATCACGTTCTGGCAAGCCGACGTAAAAGGCAAATTGGAAAACGGGATTTCATTGGACGAACTCGCGAAATTTCCGGTTCCAATCGTTTTGCACCACTTTATTGAGAAGTATTTCGGAACACAGGATTTGTTCTCGGACGTGGATTTGCGTTAGGGATTACCTCACAAGACTATATTTAAAATAGGTGTTCGGTGAATGCTCCGCATTTGCAGCGGCATCCTTTTGCCTGCCGAAATTTCGGGTCACGGACAAACTTTCGTGCAAAAGATACAGCGGATAGCCCGGCGACGGCTCCTCGACTGCGCTCGGAGCCCAAAAACTGCTTCTGCCACTGCAACTGCTTTCTGAAACCGGCCGGCGCAACGCCCAAAAAATTAAAAGATTGAACAATTGAAAGATTAAAAGATTTCGCGATTACGGACACCATTCTCCACAAAATTGGAAACTCAGGAACTTCGGCACTCAGGAACTCCGGCACTCGCACAAAAACACTATATTTGAAAATCTAATCCATACAAAATGAGCGGAACACTTAACAAAGTCATGCTGATAGGCCATTTGGGCGACGAAGTGAAAATGCATTATTTCGACGGCGGCAACTGCATAGGCAGATTTCCGCTGGCTACCAACGAGACTTACATCAACAAGTCGACGAACGAGAAAATCACGTCGACCGAGTGGCACAATCTGGTCGTGCGTAACAAAGCGGCCGAGATTTGCGAGAAATATCTTTCAAAAGGCGACAAGATTTATGTGGAAGGCCGCATCAAATCGCGCCAATGGCAAGCCGAAGACGGAACGACCAAGTTCACGACCGAAATCCAGGTTACGGAATTCACTTTCCTTAGCGTGAAGAAAGATCTCGACGCGAACCGCGCTCCGCAAGGCAACGCTCCTAAAAACACGAGTTACGAACGAGGCGATCTTCCCGAAAACGACCTTCCGTTTTAAGTTTAACCAACACCCAAAAATTTGGACCCCGAGCCCGAATTTCTTGCTACACAACTTGGCATTGCCGTAGGTTTCGCGGTCATTCTCCTCTTGCTTTTCTGTTCGGCTTTGGTTAGCGCGGCCGAAGTGGCTTTGTTTTCGCTTTCGCCTCAAGACCTCGAGAATTCCTCGAAAGCCGATGCGAAAAAGACCAAAGTGATTTCGGGTTTGCTGCAACGTCCCAAGAAATTATTAGCGACGATTCTGGTTACGAACAGCTTCGTGAACATGTCTGTGATCGTTTTGTTCTTTACGATCGGC
Organism: Flavobacterium sp.; assembly: GCA_039592825.1. Classification (GTDB taxonomy): domain Bacteria; phylum Bacteroidota; class Bacteroidia; order Flavobacteriales; family Flavobacteriaceae; genus Flavobacterium. The sequence goes on along the minus strand of JBCNQO010000058.1, from coordinate 1,087 downwards.
ACGTCGGTTTTTGCTTTTATCCCGAATACGAGCCTGAAGTTTTTGGTCGAAATCGTGGTTGTGACGTTTTTCATTTTGCTTTTCGGAGACGTTTTGCCCAAGATTTACGCCAACAGAAACAGCCTGAGATTCGCGCTTTTCATTGCCGGACCACTTTCTTTTCTGGACACTTTGCTTACGCCGATCTCAATTCCTTTGCGTTCTTTGACCAATTTCCTGAACAGACGATTGGGCTCGAAACAGAAGTCTAACATTTCGGTCGACCAGCTTTCGCAGGCTTTGGAACTCACCTCTAGCGACGAGACTTCGCAGCAGGAACAAAAGATTCTCGAGGGAATCGTGTCTTTCGGGAACACCGAAGTGCGTCAGGTGATGAGTCCGAGAATCGACATTTTTGCGCTCGAGATCACCGAAACTTATGCCGAAATCATGCCCGAGATCATAGATAAAGGTTACTCGCGCATTCCGGTTTACGAGAACGACATCGATCATATCGTGGGCGTTCTGTTCGTGAAGGACTTGATTCCGCACATCGGCAAAAAGGAATTCGACTGGAAAGCATTGATGCGCGAATCGTTTTTCGTCCCAGAAAACAAGAAACTCGACAATTTGCTAAAGGATTTCCAGGGCATGAAAAACCATTTGGCGGTCGTCGTTGACGAATACGGCGGAACGTCTGGAATCGTGACTTTAGAAGACGTGATCGAAGAAATCGTGGGCGATATTTCGGACGAATTCGACGACGACAACATCTCGTATTCCCAAATTGACGAAAAGACGTTCCTGTTCGAAGGCAAGATCAACCTCAAGGATTTTTACCGAATCATAGATCTGGACGACTCGGAATTTGAACAGAACAAAGGTGAAGCCGAAACCTTGGCGGGATTTCTACTCGAGATTTTGGGCAATTTCCCAAAGAAAGGGCAGAAAATAAATTTCGCGAACATCCGTTTTACGATAGAATCGGTCGACCGCAAACGCATCAAACAAATCAAAGCACAAATTGAGAATGATTAAGAGAATTACGCCTTATTTACTGGTTTTTGGAATGCTATTTTCGATTTTCGGATGCAAGGACGACGTGTTG
>JBCNQO010000057.1:0-7194 GCA_039592825.1 Flavobacterium sp. | reverse complement strand
AGGAATTCCTCTTTCGAGAACAATTTCATTCCGTCGGCGAGCGGTTGCAAAAGCCCAAGCGGTCCGGCGCGGTTTGGCCCGACGCGATCCTGAAGCCAGGCGGCAACTTTTCTTTCGGCCCAAGTCGAATACATCGCGGCCAACATCGTGATCGCGAAAATCGTGAAGATGAAAACCGACTTCTCTATAATTAATCCCTGATCCATTATACGTTTCCTTCTTTAAATACTTCTTGTTCCTCCGGACGAAGCGGTCGCGACGCCATAGAGATTTTCTTTCTGTCCTGATCGCGTCCGAGCAAGATTTTCTCTTCGGTCTCGATAACGACAGGAGCGATTTTACGGGTGTAGTTATTCGCGTTGATAACCGAATCTTTCTCGAAACGGCGCGGTCCTTCAATAACCCAGTCGCTCACTTCTTTGTGGTCAAAACGGCAAGAGTTGCAAATGAACTCTTCCACTTCGTGATATTCGTCTTTGCGTCCGGTAACGCGCTGGATCTCGTTTCCGAACATCCAAACCGTTGTTTTACCGCAGCATTTGTCGCAATTTCTGTGAGCGTTGAAAGGTTTGTTGAACCAAACGCGAGATTTGAATCGGAACGTCTTATCGGTCAAAGCACCAACCGGACAAACGTCGATCATGTTACCCGAAAATTCGTTGTTGATCGCTTTGGACAAACAAGTCGAGATGTTCGAGTGATCGCCTCTGTCCACAACTCCGTGAACGCGTCCGTCTGTCAATTGGTCGGCGACCATTACGCAACGGTAGCACAAAATGCAACGGTTCATGTGAAGTTGGATGTTCGGACCTATATCTTCTGGCTCGAACGTTCTTTTCTCCTCGATATATCTAGTTTCGGACTTTCCGTGTTTGAAACTCAAATTCTGAAGGTCACATTCGCCTGCCTGATCGCAAACCGGGCAATCGAGCGGGTGATTGATCAAAAGGAATTCGGTTACGGCTTTGCGAGCGTCGGTCACTCTTTCAGATGCCGTGCTGTTCACTTCCATTCCGTCCATAACGCCCGTTACGCAAGAAGCGACGAGTTTCGGCATAGGTCGCGGATCGGCTTCTGAGCCTTTCGAAACCTCTACAAGACAACAACGGCATTTTCCGCCGCTGCCTTTGAGTTTGGAGTAATAGCACATGGCCGGAGGAACCGATTCGCCCCCGATCATACGAGCCGCCTGCAGGATTGTGGTTCCTGGTTCGACGTCTATGGATTGACCGTCTATTGTTACTTTCATAATCTTCTATCTAAGGCCGATGTCGGCTTAAACTGCCTGTTTTACAAGCAAGTGTTTAACTTTTTCGAATGGTTCTTCGGTGAAATGGTCTCTGTTTTTGACCTTTTCCGGAAAACGCACATGGTATTCGAATTCATCGCGGAAGTGACGGATCGCGGCCGCAACTGGCCAAGCCGCCGCATCACCAAGCGGACAAATCGTATTTCCTTCAATTTTGGCCTGGATGCTCCACAACAAATCGATGTCTTCTTCGCGTCCGTGGCCGTTTTCGATTCTGTGCAGGACTTTCTCTAACCAACCCGTTCCTTCGCGGCAAGGCGAACATTGACCGCAAGATTCGTGGTGGTAGAAACGAGAGAAGTTCCAGGTATTTCTTACTACGCAAGACGTGTCGTTGTAAACGATGAATCCGCCGGAGCCGAGCATCGAACCTGTCGCAAAACCTCCGTCAGACAAAGATTCGTATGACATGAGTCTATCTTCGCCAGCGGCTGTTTTGAAAATAAGGTTGGCAGGAAGAATCGGCACAGATGAACCTCCTGGAACCAAAGCTTTCAATGGTCTATCCGAAGACATTCCGCCAAGGTATTCGTCCGAGTTCATGAATTCGTCAACCGAAAGCCCGAGCTCGATTTCGTAAACGCCAGGATTTTTGATGTGTCCCGATGCAGAAATCAACTTTGTTCCAGTTGAACGACCTATTCCGATTTTCGCGTAATCGGCACCCGAATTGTTCACGATCCAAGGCACAGACGCGATCGTCTCTACGTTGTTTACAACCGTCGGATTCGCCCACAAACCAGAAACGGCCGGGAATGGAGGCTTGATTCGAGGGTTTCCGCGTTTGCCTTCGAGCGATTCGATAAGCGCGGTTTCTTCTCCGCAGATGTAAGCGCCGGCACCACAATGAACGTACAAGTCCAGATCGTAGCCGGAGCCTTTAATATTTTTGCCCAACCAACCGGCAGCGCGTGCCTCGTTGATGGCTTTTTCCAGAATTCTAAACACCCACATATATTCACCGCGGATGTAGATATACGACAGGTTCGCGCCCAAAGCGTAAGAAGACGTGATCATTCCCTCGATCAAAAGATGCGGAATGTACTCCATCAAATAGCGGTCTTTGAAAGTTCCCGGTTCCGACTCATCGGCATTGCATACCAAATGTCTTGGCTTGCCCGACTTCTTGTCGATGAAACTCCATTTCATTCCGGCAGGGAAACCCGCGCCACCGCGTCCGCGAAGACCTGAGGTTTTTACTTCCTCGACGATTTCGTCCGGTGTCATTTTCAGGGCTTTTTCCACAGAAGCGTAACCGCCGTTCTGGCGATAGACTTCATAGGACTTGATGCCCGGAACGTTGATTTTATCTAGTAATATCTTCTGTGCCATGGTTTGTCATGTTGATTTTGCCTGCGCGGCAATCTTCGATGAGTTGGTCGATCTTCGTCGGAGTCAGGTTTTCGTGGTAGAAATCGCCCAATTGCATCATTGGAGCATATCCGCAAGCGCCCAAACATTCTACGCCTTTTACTGTGAAAAGTCCGTCTGGAGTGGTTTGCCCGTTTTGGATTCCGAGTTTGTCGCAAGTGTAGTCCATGAGGTTTTCTACGCCGTTGATCGCGCAGCAAGACGTCTGACAAAACTCGAACATATACTTCCCGATTGGTTTCAGGTTGTACATCGTATAAAAACTCGCGACTTCGTAAACCTCGATCGGTTTGATGCCGATGATCTCTGCAACTTTGTCCATCAACTCAACCGAAAGCCAGTTGTCGTGCGCGTCCTGAACTTCGTGCAAGATCGGAAGCAGTGCCGATTTGCGCTTATCGTCTGGATAGTGGCTGAACAACTCGTTGATGCGAGCCATCAAAGCGTCGGTGATGTTTATGTCCTGATGTATTCTAATCGAACGATCCATTAATTGTCAATTATCAATTATCGTAAACCAATTGTCAATTATTCATTGTCAATTGTCAATTTTTTAGGCGTCGAGCTCGCCGGCGATTACGTTAAGGCTCGAAAGCGTCGCGATGGCGTCAGACAACATTTGTCCCTGAACCATATCGTTGAACGCCTGGTAATAAATAAAGCAAGGACGGCGGAAGTGCAAACGGTAAGGCGTGCGGCTTCCATCTGTCGTCAAGTAAAACCCAAGTTCTCCGTTTCCGCCTTCTACTGCGTGATAGACTTCGGTTACCGGAACCGGAACTTCTCCCATCACGATCTTGAAATGGTAGATAAGCGCTTCCATATTGTGGTAAACGTCTTCTTTTGGCGGAAGGTAATAATCGGGAACGTCCGCGTGATACGGACCTTCGGGCATTTTATCGATGGCTTGTCTTATGATCTTTAGCGATTCCCAAACCTCTGCGTTTCTCACGCAAAAACGGTCGTAAGTATCGCCAGATTTTCCTACAGGAATGTCGAATTCAAAATCTTCGTATGAAGAATAAGGCGTCATGACGCGAATGTCGTAGTCGATTCCCGCGGCGCGAAGGTTCGGGCCAGTAAAACCGTAAGACATCGCTTTTTCGGCAGAGATAGGACCGACGTCAATCGTACGATCCATAAAAATTCTGTTGCGCACCAAAAGGTTTTCGAACTCTTGCCAAATAGCCGGAAAGTCTTTCAAAAACTGTTCGATCTTCTCGAAAACGAGTGGCGACCAATCGCGCTCGAAACCACCGATTCTTCCCATGTTCGTCGTTAGACGCGCCCCACAGATTTCTTCGTAGATCTCGTAAATTTTTTCTCTGTATTGGAAAACGTAAAGGAATCCCGTAAGTGCGCCAGTATCTACACCCAAAACCGAGTTGCAGATGATGTGGTCGGCTATACGAGCCAATTCCATTACGATCACGCGCATGTATTGTACGCGTTTGGGAACTTCGATGTTCAAAGCCTTTTCGACGGTCATCCACCAACCCATATTGTTGATTGGAGACGAACAGTAGTTCATACGGTCGGTAAGTGGCGTAATCTGGTAGAAAGGACGGTTTTCGGCGATTTTCTCAAAAGCTCTGTGGATGTAACCTACAGTTCCTTCACCGTCAAGGATTCTTTCCCCGTCCATCAAAAGGATGTTCTGGAAAATCCCGTGGGTCGCCGGGTGCGTCGGGCCAAGGTTCAAAACCGAAAGCTCGCTTCCGTCTTCGTTCTCGTGGCGTTTGATGATGTCGCCAAAGCGCTGTTCTGGTGGTAAAAGCAAATCTGACATAACTACGCTTTGGTGTGGTTATCGGTTGTACGTCCGAAGAAACGGTCGTCTTTGTCGGTACGGCCGCCGTCTTCCATAGGGAATTCTTTTCGCATCGGGAAAGACACCATTTCGTCCATGTTCAGGATGCGCTTTAGTTGCGGATGTCCTTTGAAGATGATGCCGTAAAAATCGTAAGTCTCGCGTTCCTGCCAGTTGGCGCCAAGGAACAAAGGCGTTACGCTGTCAATCTCCGGAGCGTCTCCGTTAAGGAAACATTTGATCCGGATTCTCACGTTGTCTACCCAATTGTGCATATGGTAAACCGTGGCGAATTGTCGGCTTTTGTCTGCGTCCGGAAAGTGCATTCCGCACACGTCCGTAAGGAAATTGAAACGCAAAGTCGCGTCTTCTTTCAAAAAGCCCATCACGTCAAGGATCGATTCTGCATCTACCTCGAACGTAAGGATGTCGTGTATAACAACGAAATCGCCCACGGTGCCGCCAAAACGGTCCGAAAGCGATTGTATGATTGTATTCTGTTCTAAAGCCATCCTGATTAAGAAATGTTATAAGAAGCCAGCAATTCCTGGTATTCCGGTGAGCTTCTGCGACGTACCGATTCTGTTTTTACCAAATCCTGCAAACGAAGGATTCCATCTAGAATCTGTTCTGGTCTTGGCGGACAACCCGGAACGTAAACGTCTACCGGAATGACTTTGTCGATGCCCTGAAGTACCGAATAGGTATCGAAAATTCCGCCCGAACACGCACAAGCTCCAACCGAGATAACCCATTTCGGCTCGGCCATCTGTTCGTAAACCTGACGCAAGATAGGCGCCATTTTCTTGGCGATCGTTCCCATGACGAGCAACATATCCGCTTGACGGGGCGAAAAACTCATGCGTTCCGAACCGAAACGCGCCACGTCGTAGTGAGAGGCCATGGTTGCCATGAATTCGATACCACAACAAGAAGTTGCGAACGGCAAAGGCCAAAGCGAGTTGGCGCGCGCCAAACCTACAACCGAGTCAAGTTTCGTGGCGAAAAAACCTTCTCCCGAATAGCCTTCCGGCATTGGGGCGTTGGTGTTTATGTTTTTAGAATCTTCCATTTCTGAACTTTTTTATTAACCGGTAGAAGTCTTGCTGCATTTTCTCTTTCATTTCTTCCGGAAGGTTAAAATCTTATTCCCACTCTAGACCTTTCTTGCGGATCACGTAGACGAAACCGGTAACGAGAATCAGCATGAAGATGAACATCTTGATAAGACCTTCGAGCCCCATTTCCTTGAAATTGGTAGCCCAAGGATACATGAAGATGACTTCGACCTCGAACAAAACGAACAAAATCGCCACCAGGAAATACTTCACCGAAAACGGGATTCGCGCGTTACCGATAGATTCGACACCGCATTCGAAGTTTTTGTCCTTGTTGAGAGATTTGCGTTTTGGCCCTAGAAATGACGAACCTATGATCGTGAGAACTACGAATCCAACGGCTAATCCCATTTGGATAAGAATCGGTAGGTAATCGGTTTGGGTGCTTTCCATAAGAAAAATCCGCTTTTGAATAACTGCAAAGATAACGGCATGACTAGAAAAAAACAACGAAACCAAGCCTTCGCGCCTGATTACGAGCTAATTTTTATTGATTATAAATAAGGAAGTTCCAAATAAAAAAAGCGCCCCATTTCTGGAGCGCTGAACTTGTAAAAATAAACTTATGTAGATTATCTTGCCAATGTTACTTGTGCGGCGATTTTGCCTTTTTTGCCTTCTTCCTCTTCGTAGTTGACTTTGTCGCCTTCTTTAAGGTTTTCGGCTTTTACGCCTGTAGCGTGAACGAAGATGTCTCGTCCTGTTTCGTCGTCTGTAATGAAGCCATATCCCTTGTCTTCAATGAAAAATTTGATTGTACCTGTACGCATTTTTAAACGGATAAAAGTTAATGTAAACAAATTTATACTTTCTCGCGAAACAAAAGCTAACAGCGTTAAAAAAAAATTAATTATTATTAAAAATCAGATTATCGGCTTGATTTGTTGACGATTATCTATTTTACGGCAGTCTTAATTTGCAACTCGTCAAGTTGAGCCGGATTGATGTTAGAAGGCGCATCGATCATCACGTCGCGGCCCGAGTTATTTTTCGGGAAAGCGATAAAGTCGCGAATGGTTTCCTGTCCGCCAAGAATCGCTACCAAACGATCCAATCCGAAAGCCAAACCACCGTGAGGCGGCGCTCCGTACTGGAATGCGTCCATAAGGAAACCGAACTGGTAACGCGCTTCTTCCTCGGTAAATCCAAGATATTTGAACATCAAAGCCTGCGTTTCCTTGTCGTGGATCCTGATCGATCCGCCACCAATCTCGTTTCCGTTCAAAACCATGTCGTAAGCATTGGCGCGAACTTTTCCCGGATTGGTCTCGAGCAAGTGCATGTCTTCTGGCTTAGGAGAAGTGAACGGATGGTGCATCGCGTGGTAACGGCCGCTTTCTTCGTCGAACTCCAAAAGTGGGAAATCGACCACCCAAAGCGGTGCAAAAACTTCTGGGTTTCTCAAGCCCAAACGCGTGGCCAATTCCATGCGAAGTGCAGAAAGTTGCGTGCGTGTCTTATCGGCTTTGCCCGACAGAATAAAGATCATGTCGCCCGGTTTCGCTCCAGTCGCTTCGGCCCATTTCGCCAAATCTTCCTGATCGTAGAATTTGTCTACAGATGACTTGAAAGTGGCATCGGCGTTG
>JBCNQO010000056.1:0-7294 GCA_039592825.1 Flavobacterium sp. | reverse complement strand
GGCGTTTTGGTCGCCGTAGTACTCGTATTTTACCTTTTGTGGCTGGTGCAGTCGGAGCTAATTTATCTCGCGGTTTCGCTGATCCTGACCCTAATCGGGATGCCGATCGTGAAATTCCTTAAGAACAAGTGCAAATTCAACAACATTTTTGCGGTGCTTACTACTTTGTTGATTTTCGTCGGATTCATTTTCGGGTTTATCATGATGTTCATTCCTCTGGTGGCGAGCCAGGGACACAATCTTTCGCTTCTGAACACTTCAGCCATCGAACAGAACGTAATACAGCTCGTGAACCAGGCCAGCAATTGGCTCGAAAGCCACAATATTGATTCGGACAAACTGCTCAAGGAGTCGAACATCACTTCTAAAGTCAACTTCAATTTTATCCCGAATTTCCTCAATATCGTTTTGGGAACGATCTCGAGTTTTGGCGTAGGATTGGCCTCTGTGTTGTTCATCACCTTTTTCTTTTTGAAAGACAGACGCTTGTTCCAGGCCGGAATCAAGATGCTTTTGCCCGAAGCCCACAAAGACAAAATCCTGCATTCCATAGACAAGATCGACCATTTGCTTTCGCGTTATTTCATAGGATTGGTGTTGCAACTATTGGTAATTTTCGTGCTTTATCTTATCGTCTTGCTGATTTTTGGAGTCGAGAACGCGCTCATCATCGCCTTTTTGTGTGCCGTGCTGAACATAATTCCTTACGTTGGTCCGCTTATCGGATCTGTACTTGCAGCGGTTCTGACCATGTTGAGCAATCTCGGGAGCGATTTCCAGAGCGAGATCTTGCCCACGACGATTTACGTAATGATCGGTTTCTGGCTTGTTCAGGTAATCGATAACAACCTCACAGGCCCGCTGATTTTCTCTAAAAGCGTCGATTCGCATCCACTTGAAATCTTTTTGGTGATTCTCGTGGCCGGTTTCCTTTTTGGGATTCTGGGTATGGTGATCGCCGTTCCTATGTACACGATTCTCAAAGTCATCGCCAAGGAATTCTTCCCAGAAAACCGCATCGTGAAACTGCTCACGCGAAAAATCTAGCCGTGAACCAAGATTTGCTTTTGCCCGCCGTCCGAAAATGGATACTTGAAAACACAGCTTCAGACGCCAAGAAACTGGCGTTCGCGAAGAATCCGTTTCCAAGTATCGAGTATCCTGAATTGCTGAACCAGCTTGCCACTAGAGCCAAGTCCAAAGAGAAATTGCCAACCTGGTTCGCTCGCGAAAATGTGGTTTTCCCATCGAAAATCTCCCTGGAGCAAACATCTTCCGAAAAAACGGCCGAGTACAAATCTAGCTTGGTTTCTGGCGATTCGCTTATCGATCTTACTGGCGGTTTTGGCGTAGATGATTTCTATTTCGCCAAAAAGGTCAAATCCGTCCTGCATTGTGAACTCAATGCGGAATTGTCGGAAATCGCGGCTCACAATTTCAAGCAGCTCGGCGCTTCGAATATCGTCTGCGAAAGCGGAAACAGCGAGGAAATCCTTAGTAAATCTGACAAAAGATTCGATTGGATTTACGTTGATCCATCGAGAAGGAATGATGCCAAAGGCAAGGTTTTCATGCTCGCCGATTGTCTTCCGAACGTTCCAGATTCGCTCGATTTCTATTTTTCAAAATCGGACAATATCCTCATAAAAGCAGCTCCTTTGCTCGACATTTCGGCTGGTCTGAAAGAGCTTCGGAATGTGTCCGAAATCCATATTGTCGCACTCGAGAATGAGGTGAAAGAATTGCTTTTCGTGCTTCGGAAAAATTTTGAATCAGACATTGAGATAAAGTGTATCAACTTGCTGAAATACAAAATACAGGAGTTTATTTTTAAAATGTCCGAAATGGAAATTGACAGTCATTTCGGATCGCCAAAAAAATACCTGTTCGAACCCAACCCGACAATCTATAAATCGGGCGCTTTCGATCTCGTAGGACGAAGATTTGGCCTGGAGAAACTCGATCGTCATTCACACCTTTATACGTCAGACCAACTCGTATCGGATTTTCCCGGAAGAATTTTCGAAATCGAGAAAGCCATCGACTACGATAAAGTCGCCATGAAAGAAAATCTCCAGGGCACAAAAGCGAACGTGTCTGTGCGGAATTTTCCCGAAACGGTAGATAAATTGCGCGCCAAATGGAAGATTTCCGACGGTGGTTCTGTCTATACTTTTTTCACGACCGTGAACACCAAAGACAAAATAGTGTTATTTTGCGCCAAAATTTGAGGAAATGAGAATTCTGGTTGCGCTTGCTTTGCTTTTTTCGGCTTCGGTCGCCTTTGCCCAAAAACCTTGTGATTTTTCTACAGACGTGAAAGACAGTCTGGGCGTTTACAAATCGACTCGCGAGTATTCGTTTTACGAAAAAGTCTTCGCAGGAAAGGCTTCCCACATTTTTTTCTCTTTGGTCAAAACCGACGAAACGCTTGCGCTGAACGTGAATTTCATCACCAAAAGCAGCGATTTCGTAAAAGCGAATTGTCTTGATAAGAATTCAAGAATGTACCTGCAGCTCTCGAACGGGAAAGTCGTGACCTTGATCTATGCCGGAGACGAGAACTGCGGCACCAGCGTCCGCGACCAGAACAACAAGAACAACCGCATCCAGACAGCCGTTTTTCTTTTTATGAAAAGCAATTACGAGGAACTCAAGAAATCACCAGTTGACCTCATGCGTATAAGGTACGGAACCGAAACCGTTGACTACATCATAAGAAGTGAGTTCGTCTCGGAACAGGATGGCAAAACTTACATGCCTTCGACTTATTTCATGAATACTTTGCACTGCATTTTTGACTAATCGCAGTCCCATTTGAAGTTCGACACCTTTTCTTGAGATGCACCGGCATAATTGAAATGCCACCATTCTGACTTGAGGACCGAAAATCCGTGTTTGGCCATAATTGTTTGGAGTATTTCGCGGTTTGTTTTCACTTCCGTGGACAACTTGACGTAATCGACCGCGGCTTCTGGGCCAAAATGGTCGAATTTGGTTCCCATGTCAAGTTCTTTCCCGGACGCATCCACCAAACTTATATCGACGGCTCCGCCTCTATTGTGTATCGATCCCGTTTTAGGATTGGCCACATAACTTGGATTGGAGACGATTTTCCACATTTTTTTCTGGATGTCGAGCGGACGATAACAGTCGTAGATCTTGATCCGATAGCCCAATTTAAGGAAGTCTGAATTGGCTTCCATAAGCGCCTGAACGGTTTTGAGCCTTAGGTAACATTCGGCGCAATCGTAAACTTTGCTTTTAAGGAAATTGTCTTCGGTGGCATATTTCATGTCGTAAACGAAATCCTGGCTATAATTCTTGAGGTCCACGAAAGTCGTATCGGGAATCGCCGGCATAGCCTGAACCGATTCAATTTTTTTCGCTTTTGTGACATGAGGATTGTTCGTCGTGGCTATGATGTCATTTTTGGGTTGGATGCCTTCGAGCGGCTGCTGTTTGCTTTTACAACCGATGGCAAACGCGAAAGGAACGAGGACAGAAAAGGCGGAAAGAAAGCGCATGGAGTATATTTTTTCCGAAGTTAGGCAAAATAGCCCAAGATTAAGAAAACGCAATTTTTCCGTTACCCATTGAGCGTTAGCCTATTTGGGTTTTGTTCTAAAAAAGTTTTAAAAAAATAAGGTCGTTTTTTGTGAAATGTCGATTGAAAGTTTACATTTGCAACCGCAAAAAGGCTAAAGCCCGATTGCTTTAGGAGAGGTGCCGGAGTGGTAACGGAGCAGATTGCTAATCTGTCGGCGAGCAATCGTCGCCAGGGTTCGAGTCCCTGTCTCTCCGCAGTTAAATTAGATTTAGTGCGCAACTGCCACTAAATTTCGGGGTGTAGCGTAGCCCGGTCATCGCGCCTGGTTTGGGACCAGGAGGTCGCAGGTTCGAATCCTGCCACCCCGACGAAGGAAATCCTTCTGCATTTGCAGAAGGATTTTTTGTTTTTAGAACGTTTGCCAAACTGCGTTTGAGTAAACTTCAAAAAACAAAAAATACTACGCGATGCCAAAGCATCGCGCAAAGGATTCCCTTCGAATCAACCCCAAAACAGGATCACGCGAAGCGTAATCCTGCCGCCCTCAAAACTAAAAGAGCTTCGCATACCGCTTCTACAAATCAAACTTAAAGCAAGGTGCTCCTGGCTTTATCCTGTCTTTAATTACATTGCGATAGTGTCTCGTCAAACGTATCCTCTTTGGATGTTTCTTAAGAAATAGATTTAGCAAGAATGCGAACGTCGGATATTTTCAATCAAAACTTCTGCTTCGAGAATCTGTCGATTATTGAAACCCCTGTCCCGGAAAAAAAACTAGAAAATGCAAAAGCATTGGCTACCGATGAAAATCTATGCCGTGATCACAAGGATTCCGCTCCACGGCATCCTTCAAAGCTCCACTTTAAAAATGCAAAAAAACCGAACAAAAAAAGCCACAAGTTACCTCGGGCTTTTCTGTTCGGTTTTTGCATTCATTAGTGATCGCAGAAGGATTCGAACCTTCGACCGCCTGCTTAGAAGGCAGGTGCTCTATCCAGCTGAGCTATGCGACCATTGCTTTAAAGCGGTGCAAATATAGACAGGTTTATCGGTTTTGGCAATATAGGAGCCAAATAATTTGGAAAATGTTTACGCTGTCAACAGTAAAATATTGGTTTTGTGTCAGTAACGTTAATTTTACGATCTACAAAATCCCTATACAGAACAGCGTTTCACCTTTATTTACTGGTGGTGTACCAACTTTGTAAAGAATCACCCCTGTTTCTGGAGCAAAAATTTCAGCGATGGTTTTCCCGAACAGATCTGTAATACGGGCGATCTTCTGCCCTTTTTTGACGCCGTCTCCGGCTTTCAACTCACTATAAAATATGCCTTGTTGCTCACACTTTATGGAGGATTGGTTTGTGTAACGATTTTTTGAGCGTTGAGGAACAGGCAAATCTTTTCGTTCATACATCCCGGCCGCTTGCAACATCCTGTAAATGGCTTCTTTGGTTCCGGAAATTGCCTCCGACTGAACATTCCCAAGTTTGCCGCTTTCAATGCTAAGAGCAACTTTCCCGTCTTGCACCGCTTGCTTGAAAGCGTAAAGAGCTGGCTGCTTGGCAGAAATCGTGTAAGGATACGAGACGATATTCTCAAAACCGCTGGCCTCACAAAGCATCTCGGCCGATCTCGTCTTTTCGGAATTTTGTTTATTGTCGTAATAGCACACGAAAGGAATCAGGTCTTCTGATGCATCGCCGGCATGTATATCGAGAAAGTAATCCGATCTTGAAATCACTTCGGAAGTTATGAAATGCGCTATTTTCTCTGTCGATGAACCCGATTTGTTTCCAGGAAAAGCATTGTTCAGGTTTTTTCCGTCAAGCGGATTGACAAATGGTGATCGGCCGAAAAACGAAGCCGGATTCGCCAATGGAAGCACGATGAGACTTCCTTTGAGTTTTTTTGGATCGATTTCGGACAGAAATTCCTGAACAGCCACAATTGGCGGATATTCAAAACCGTGGACGCCGGCCACGATAGCGAAAGTCTTGCCGGGCAAAGCGCCTTTGATTACCGAAACCGGCAAAGCCAACGAATCGGTTGAGGATCGTTCCAAAGTTATCCAAATATCGCTCCTTCCCGACTTTCTTATTGCGTCCGCAACCGTTTTTTGGGAAACCGACGAAAATGAAATCGAAAGAGCCAATAAGCCCAGAATGTTTTTCATATATCAATGCTTAAAAAAGAAGCAAAAATAGTTCTTGAGTGATTAACAACAAAACCTGTCGATTCATCTAATCTGCATCAAAACTTTGCCTTAAAATCAACAGTTGATGATTTCACGCACAACTTATTAACAGAACCATAAAACCAAACCAAGTATTTTGAAAATTCGCTAAATTCGCCACACAAACAAAAAATCTTCCGCAAACGCGGATTCCAATTAAAGACACAAACCATGAAAAAAGTTGTTATCGTATCGGCAGTGAGAACCCCGATAGGAAGTTTTATGGGCGCTTTGTCAACCGTTGCCGCACCACAATTGGGTGCAGCGGCGATCAAAGGCGCTTTGGAGAAGATCAATCTTAAGCCGGAACTGGTAGACGAAGTGCTTATGGGCAACGTCGTTCAGGCTGGCGTTGGGCAAGCTCCGGCGCGTCAGGCGGCATTGGGCGCAGGATTGCCGAATTCCGTGATAACGACTACGGTGAACAAGGTTTGCGCTTCGGGCATGAAGGCCGTGATGCAAGGCGCTCAGGCGATCGCATTGGGCGATGCCGAAATCGTGGTTGCGGGCGGCATGGAAAACATGAGCCTTATTCCGCATTATGTGCAGATGAGAACCGGAGTGAAATTCGGTGGAACCAATCTGGTTGACGGTTTGCAGAGAGACGGACTCAGCGACGCATACGACAACAGTGCCATGGGTGTTTTTGCCGATGCTTGTGCCAAGGAATACGAATTCTCGAGAGAAGATCAGGACGCTTTTGCCGTTCAGTCTTACGAGCGTTCGGCCAAGGCTTGGGACGCCGGGAAATTCGACAATGAGGTCGTTCCCGTTTCGGTTCCACAAAGACGTGGCGAGCCGATCGTTGTGGCTAAAGACGAAGAATATACAAATGTGAAATTGGACAAGATTCCTTCGTTGAATCCTGCTTTCACGAAAGACGGAACGGTTACGGCGGCAAACGCTTCCACGATCAACGACGGAGCTGCGGCTTTGGTTTTGATGAGCGAAGAAAAAGCGAATGAGTTGGGATTGAAACCGCTCGCCTACATAAAAGGTTTTGCCGACGCGGAACAAGAGCCGAAATGGTTCACGACAGCTCCGGCCAAAGCGTTGCCGAAAGCTTTGGAGAAAGCCGGAATCACGAAAGAAGACGTGGACTTTTTTGAGTTCAACGAGGCTTTTTCTGTGGTAGGATTGGCGAACGCAAAAATTTTGGGCTTGCCAGCCGACAAGGTGAACGTGAACGGTGGAGCCGTTTCTTTGGGACACCCGCTGGGAGCTTCTGGAGCGCGTATCATCGTGACACTTTTGAACGTATTGGAACAGAACGACGCCAAAATTGGAGCGGCTGCCATCTGTAACGGCGGCGGCGGTGCTTCGGCTATCGTTCTCGAAAGGGCATAATTGGCCAAAACGCTTTTTTGGTTAGGCGCGAGTTCGTATTTTTGCCGCGAACCCCTAGCCCGGATAAAGCGGATTAGCCTTTCACGAAAAACGGCATGGTTTTGTTCGCGCGCCAAAGCGACCACAGGAAGCTCTTGGCGCGCGTTACAAAACCAGGCGTT
>JBCNQO010000055.1:0-7373 GCA_039592825.1 Flavobacterium sp. | reverse complement strand
GAAACTGGAACGCAAACTCGACAGCATCAACAATTTTACGAAAGCCACGATCATCGAGCTTCGGGACACGATTTGGGCCATGAACCACTCCGAGATCTCGCTCGAAGATCTGCGAATCCGGATTTTCAACTTTATCGAAAAAGCAAAAGACGTGAAAGAAGGCATCGATTTCCAGTTCCATATCGATAAGGAACTCGATGCGATGCGGTTCTCGAGCGTGGCCGGAATGAATCTATACCGAACGATCCAAGAAGCCGTGAACAATGCCATAAAGTATTCCGAGGCAACTCGTATCGGGATTTTCATCGAATGCGACCATTTTGATCTGACGCTCAGGATCGAAGACAACGGGCGCGGTTTTGAACCCGAAAGCGTAGAAAAAGGAAACGGATTGCACAACATGAGAAAACGTGTGGAAGCGCTTGGCGGTAGTTTTGAGCTTAAGTCGTCGGTGCAGAACGGAACTCATATTTCGGTTCGGATTCCGGAAATCTGTAAAGCCAGAACATGAGATTTTGCATCTCCATATTGATTTTGTTTACGGCTTCGGTTTCGGCACAAACCAAAAAGCAGATCGATTCTTTGAACGAAATCCCGTTCGAGACCCGAATCGCGAAAGCGGCCGTTCTCGACAAAGCTTACCTGGCCAACGCCGAATCGGCCAAAAAAATCAAGTACGAAGCCGGAGAAGCCATGTCTTACAGCAATCTGGCGCTGGTCTATAACTTCAAAGGCAAGCACAATCTTAGTGTGGAAAACGCTTTCAAGGCCATAAAGCTGTTCGAGAAAATCGGCGATAAAAGCAAAGTGGCGCGCGAATACGGCGAATTGGGTTATGCGATGAAAAGGCGCAATCTGCCCAAGGCGCAATTCTATATGCTCAAAGGCAAAAAGTTGGCCGAATCGATCAAAGACACGACCTCGCTTTTGAGTATTTACAACAACTACGGTGTGATCAAGGAAATGCAGAACGACCTCGACAGCGCGTTGTTTTTCTACAAAAAAGGACTCGTCATTAAGGAAGCGATTGCCGATTCCACGGGCATTCCTTTCAGTTTGAACAACATTGCGATGGTTTATGCCATGAAAGGCAATTTCTTCGATGCCGAACAGCTTTTTACTCGCGCGATGCAACTTAGAACGCTCAAGAAGGATTCGGCGGGAATGGCCGAAAACTACTCGTATTTTGGCGATTTGTATGCGATGATGAAGCTTCATGTAAAGGCTTTGGACAATTTTTCTAAGTCGAACGAGATTGCTCATACGAACAAATATTTCCAGCTGTTGTCTCACAACTATCAGGCGATGTCTGATTTGAAAGAAGCTTCGGGCGACAAATCGGGCGCTTTTCTCGACTACAAGAAATTCGTGCAATACAAAGACAGTTTGCTCAACAAGGAAACAAATTCGAAAATTGCCGAACTCGAAATCCAGTTTGAAACCAACGAAAAGGAAAAACAGCTCATGGAACAAAAAGCAGAATCGGAAAGGAAGTCGAGTTTGTTGCTCGTGCTGTCGATCCTGGTTTTGTTCGTGGCCATTACCGGATTTCTCATCTGGCGTCAGCAACGGCTCAAAAACCGTCAGATGGCGCAGGAACACGAGCTTAAAACGGCGATTGCGCAAATCGAGACGCAGAACCAGCTTCAGGAGCAAAGGCTCGGGATTTCGCGCGATCTGCACGACAACATAGGAAGTCAGCTCACATTCATCATTTCGTCTGTGGACAATCTCAAATACGCTTTCGATTTAAAGGACACAAAACTCGAGAAAAAACTCGATCACATCAGCGATTTCACCAAAGACACGATTCTGGAACTTCGCGACACGATTTGGGCGATGAACTCGGACGAGATCACTTTCGAAGATGTTCTGGCAAGGATTTCAAATTTTATCGAAAAGGCCAAATCGGCTAAAGAAAACACCGAATTCGCTATTTTTATAGACGACGAACTCAATGATTTCAAGCTTTCGTCCGTCAATGGAATGAACATTTACCGAAGCGTTCAGGAAGCCGTGAACAACGCGATCAAGTATTCGGACGCGTCGAAAATTGCGATAAACGTGAGTAGCGATTCCGGGAAAATTGCCATCCGCGTAAGCGATAACGGAAAAGGTTTCGAGATAGGGAAAGTGAATCTGGGCAACGGGATTTCGAATATGAAGAAACGAATTCTCGAAGCCGGTGGAACTTTCGAGCTGATTTCGGCCGAAAATCAAGGCACGACAATCGCGATTTCGATTCCCGAACAAATCTTAAATAAATCCTAAAATACGTCAAATGGCGTATTGTGAAAAGTTATGGGTTTGTGCATTTTTGCCATAAATCCCCCGAATTATGAAAGCACATAACCTCATGGTCGGATTCCGTTTCTGGACGTTCGTGATCGTAGTACTAACCGTGCTCGCGCTCAATCTTGCCTACGTTTTATTTTATTGACGAATCATTGTTTACAGCGAATTGTCATTTATCAACTGTCAATTATCAATTAATCGAGTGAACGTCAAAATCGCCATAGCCGACGACAACAATTTCCTGATTCGCGCAATCCAGGAAAAGCTCTCTTTTTTTGACGAACTCCAACTCAAATTCACGGCAGTGAACGGGCGCGATTTACTCGACAAGCTCGAGATTAGTCACAATATCGATTTGATCCTGATGGATATCGAGATGCCCAAAATGAATGGAGTAGAGGCAACGGCCGCCGTGAAGGCGCGCTATCCGCACATCAAGATCATCATGCTCACGGTTTTCGACAACGACGAGAATATCTTCAATTCGATCAAAGCGGGCGCCGACGGTTATCTGTTAAAGGAAGTCAACCCGAAAGATCTGCATCAAGGCATTCTCGAGACCTTGAACGGCGGTGCGGCGATGAATCCGTCGATCGCATTGAAGACACTCAAGTTGCTAAGGAATCCCGTAGTCGATTTTGGCAATAGGCCAGAAGCCGAAGACATCAAGTTGTCGAGTCGCGAAATCGAGGTGCTCGAACAATTGAGCAAAGGCTTGAACTACAACAATATTGCAGAGAACCTGTTCTTGTCACCGAGTACCGTGCGAAAACACATCGAGAACATTTACACCAAACTTCAGGTGCATAATAAGCTTGAGGCGATTCAGAAGGCTAAGAACAATAATTTGATTTAGTGCCGGAGTGCGAGGAGCCGGAGTGACTGAGTTTCTCTCGAAACGAGATTGTCTATTATCTCGAAAAAAACATTTTCCCCAAATCTTGAAAAAACGCTTCCGCGGATGAATCGTATCTTTAGGAAAAATCCTGATATGACCGCTCGTCGCATTATTTTCATTTGTTGCCTCATCGTCGGATTCCTTTTGGCTTATCGCTATTGCGAGTTCAAAAAGGGCGACACTTCCAGTTTGGAATCGGACACGAATCTGATTCAGCAACAAATCGTCAACGTGGGGAAACTCGTCGTTACCGAAGGCCATTTTTCCGAAGTTTTGACTTACAAAGACCAACAGAGTTATTTCATGAACATGCTTTCGTTCCAGAAAAAGGCACTTTTGGTCGTGAATGCCGATGTTTCGGTGGCTTACGATTTGCGTCAGATGCAGTTCAAGGTAGACGAAAAGTCCAAAACGGTGGAAATTCTCAATATTCCCAAAGAAGAAATCAAGATCTCGCCAGACATCAAATTCTACGACGTGAACCAAAGCTCGATGAATCCGTTTACGGGCGACGATTACAACAAGATCAACAAGATCGTGAAGTCGAACCTGCAAAAGAAAATTGAGGCTTCCACGCTGAAATCCAACGCGAAAAACAGACTTGTGAGCGAGCTTGGAAAAGTGCTAATTGCTACGCATTCCGTAGGTTGGACGGTTGTTTACAATGGCGATTCAGTAGCGTCCGAGCAGGATTTTTCCAAAAAACTTTAATGGGCGTTCTCGTTTTCGAAAATGAGCTCGAGACCGTTCGTGATAAGATGCGCGATTTTCAGGCGCTCTTTCTTGAGGTTTTCGAGGTGAAGCAACACGGCTTGCTTGAGTCCATCCTGGTTGGAATGGTGCAGCAGTTCGGCGATTTCTACAGACAATAACCAGTCTTTTGGGTGTTTGGTCTGCAGGATTTCGAACACGTCGGCCAAATTCTTGTACGAATCTTTTCCTTCTCGGATATTTCTTACGGTTTTGTACAAACCTTCGAGCTCTGTTCTTTCGTCGGACTCTTTCGCCTTGATCGTTTTGGACGACGGAACGTGCGTGATGAGGTCGAAACTTCTCACATCGGCCGGACCTGAAAACGCCGAAACGACTTTCTTGCCCACGGCCATGTCGTAAATTCCCCATTCGGGTTGGAAAAGCACTTTTTCGCCATGCGTCACCGTACAATTCCGGAAGCTGATCAGGATGATTTCGCCTTGCAGGTTGCGCGAACCCGTGATGATTTCGCCCGTAACGGTAATGTCGCCTTCGAATTCGAGCGTGACCATTTCGGCTTCGTAAATGTTGTAAGCTCGCAAATCGCGCGGGCTCATGTCTTCAATGGCAAGATTGATCCCGACGAGTTTGCCTATTGGCGAGCCAAAACCATCTTTGTGGGTTTCGGTTCCGTGGCCTACGAGTTCTTTTTCTCTATAAGATAACGCGGTTTTTCCGGTTGTTTGGATGTAAACCGGTTTGCCCGAATTTTCGATCACATTGGTGAAAACGCCAGAAACCTGCAAGCCCGTACTCAATTCGATCGTGCCTATGGCCTTGGATTCGATGAGTTTTTCGATGCCCGAAAGTCCGCCGGTTCTAAGCGCCATTTCGTTGGCGAATTCCTCGAGAACCTGGCTAAGGTAAGCGAAATCTGGTGTAACGTAAAGTTGTGGTTGCGGTTTGGTGATGTCGAAACTCTGGTCTGCGGCCGAGATGTCGTAAGGGATTTTCTTCACGGCATCGGTCATGCACCACGCACTTTCGCCAATTGACGACAAAAGTCCGGCGCCGTAGATTTTTGGGTTTTCGACTTCTCCGATAAGTCCGTATTCGACTGTCCACCAATGCAGATTGCGGATGCGCGCCATTTCTGAGGGATTACCCATGTTTTGCTGCAAATCTTCAACTGCTTTTTCGGCCGCTGCGATTTGGTCGGCTGGCGTTCCTTCGGCTTCTTTCAAAATAGACAAAAGTCGGATCGCTTCATACAATTCGTAGTCTTTGCCCGACGAAATGGCCTTGCAGCCGATTTCACCAAAACGACGCAGGTATTCGGCGTATTCCGGATTCGCGATGATAGGAGCGTGGCCCGCACCTTCGTGGATGATGTCCGGAGCCGGCGTGTATTCGATATGTTCGAGCTGACGAATATCTGACGCAATCACCAAAACATTGTAAGCCTGGAATTCCATGAACGCATTTGGCGGAATAAAACCGTCTACGGCCACGGCAGCCCAACCGATCTCGCGAAGAATGCGGTTCATGCCGTACATGTTCGGGATGTTGTCTATCTCAAGACCTGTTTTCTGAAGTCCTTCGAGGTAAGATTCATGGGCAACTTTTGAAAGATAGTCGACGTTCTTGCGCATGACGTATCGCCAAACGGCTTGGTTTATTGGCGTATAATCGTCATAATCCTGCGGTTTGATGAATTGTTTCAGATGCTTCGGAAGCCGGTCAATCAACGGATTGCTTTCAAAATCGTTATTCATGGAAATTTCTCACTTGGGTTGGCGTAAAAATACGAAATCCGCAACAGCGAGGTTCAAATGAAGTCATAAAAAAACCGCGGACGTTAGGGCGACCACGGTTCTTTAAAAAAACAACAACAACAAATAAATCAAAATTCAATCAATGCTTCTTTTGGGGCGCCGTCTCAATTTCTGTGGCATTTCCGGACACTCCCAAAGTTGTCTTTTAAAAGGCGAAAGTACTTGGCCTCTCGCCTTGATATGCAATAATGTTTGTAGGTTCTTGCGGTTAAATTTGTTTTTCGATTGCCGTTTGACCTTGTTGTTGAAGCAAATGTAACGGCATTGTGATCGCAAGGAAAAATTTTTGAGGTAAATGGATATTTTTTTGCGGTAAGAATTCTAAAAAGTGCAGGATTTATCGATAAAGTGCCTTTTTGAAGCATTGGTTTTGTGTGGTTTAGTCTGGCTTTGGTTAAGAGCCAAGAGCCAAGAGTCAAGAATCAAGAGTCAAGAATCAAGAGTCAAGATTGGACGTGAAGTCATGCCGCACACATTCGTTGTTATTTGGATTTTGAGTTTTGGAATTTGGAGCTTGGAATTTGGGATTTTCCAATGGATTTGGCACAAAAAAATCCGGAACGTTTTGATTCCGGATCTTTGTTGAAACTCTTTTGTTTTATTTCTTTGGCTCTGGCGGATATTTTTCCAGGATTTTCGACACGAATTGTTTGGCGCGTTCGTCCTTTTTCTCCATGTCTTTGGTCAGGACGCCTTCGCCTTCGCCTTGCCATACGAGTTCTTTTTTCTTGGCGTCGATGAGGTCGATGAACAGCGTTCCTTCAGTATAAGTGTTTACGGAAGTATTTCCGCCCATCATCCAAGGATTCCAACCCCAACCCCAGCCGTAACCCCAACCGGAATTGAAAGTGTTCACGTCAACTTTCTGGCGCGCCTTGGTGAAAATGTTCACCAGCAAATCGGGATTCTCGCTTTTGGTGAAACCTTTGGCGGCCATGGCTTCGTCGATTGAGCGCATGATGCGTTTTTTGTCCAGATCGGAAATCTCGACCTTGTCAATTCCGGCTTTGTAGAAAGCGTAGGTTTTGTATTGGCTGAAATTCGCGTTTTTGTCGTAATCGGTGTAAACCCGAACCGAACAACACGAGCTGGCAACGAAAAGCACCAGCAAAATAGGTAACATTTTTATAGTTTTCATAGCAGATTGATTTACGGTTTTAGTCCATTTTTTGCCAATTGCCATGAACGGACTTCAGATGTTCTCGAGCAATTGGTCGTCTACGATGTTCGGAAGCGTCACCTTGAGCAAAGGTTCGTGTTCCATGGCGCGTTTTATGGCAAAGATCGCCTCGTCGTTCCTGGCCCAACTTCTGCGGGAAATTCCGTTGTTCACGTCCCAGAAAAGCATGGATTTCAGGCGTTTGGAAGCGGCTTCAGAACCATCAAGAACCATGCCGAATCCGCCGTTTATGACCTCGCCCCAACCGACTCCGCCGCCGTTGTGAATGCTTACCCAGGTCGCGCCTCTAAAGCTATCGCCAATGACGTTGTGGATGGCCATATCGGCAGTAAAACGAGAGCCGTCGTAAATGTTCGAAGTCTCGCGATAAGGCGAATCGGTTCCTGAAACATCATGGTGATCGCGTCCTAAAACGACTTGCCCGATTTCACCTTTAGCGATGGCTTGATTGAATGCTTCGGCAATTTTCGTG
>JBCNQO010000054.1:0-7396 GCA_039592825.1 Flavobacterium sp. | reverse complement strand
AATTGCCGTTTTGAACAGACCAACGACATCATTTCGTCTTCGGCCGTGAGCATCGATCAGGCTTTGGGATTCGAGCTTGGTTACATCGATCTGGCTTTCGTGCGCGCAGGCGTCGGGAATTTCCAGAACATTACGCAATTGGACGGTTCGGACAGACTCGGTTTTCAACCCAATGTAGGCGTCGGCTTCAAGTACAAAGGCATTCAGGTCGATTACGCTTTGACCGATCTGGGCGACCAAAGTGCGGCTTTGTACTCGAACATCTTTTCTCTTAAAGTCGATCTGAGCATTTTCCGTTAATTCGTACCTTGCTTGAAATTTCCTTCCGGATGCGCCAATTTCTCGTATTATCCCTCGCTTTTTTCTCGTTTCAACTATCGGCACAATTCGCGACACTTTCGCCAATCGCCGAAGTTTCGGTACTTACCTGCGGAAAAGGCAATGAATTGTACGCGCTTTACGGACACACGGCCATGCGGATTTACGATCCGGTGAACGGCATCGACAAAGTCTACAATTACGGCACTTTCGATTTCACGACGCCGAATTTCGGGCTCAAATTCGTGAAAGGCGACTTGCAGTATTTTGTTTCTACGAGTTCGTTTGAGGATTTCATCTACAATTACGACCAGGAAAAACGATCTGTTTTCGAGCAGACTTTGAACCTGACGCAAAGCCAGAAACAGCAAATGTTCGACAGGCTCAACAAAGTGATGCTTTCGCAGGACAGATTTTACACCTATAAATTCATCGACCGAAATTGTACGACCAAAATCGCTGATCTGATCCGCGAGGTCGTTGGACCGAATGTCGTGAACAAAATCGGGAACAAAGACCTCACTTATCGCGAGATCATCTATCCCGAATTCAACGGGCATTTTTACGAGCAATGGGGAACGAGCGTTATTTTTGGCACGAGAGTCGATGACAAAGCCACGCAATTGTTCCTTCCGATAGAACTTTACCAAAGCATTTCGATGGCCAAAAACGGCAATTTACCTTTATTGAAAGCCAACAAATCATGGCTGGTTTTTGAAGACGAGCCCGCGCCAAGATCGCTTTGGAACAACGTTTATACTTACATCGCGCTTTTGTTGCTGCTCGTTTTCGTCAACAACGACAAATTCACGTTGGTCTATTTTACCGCTATTTCGCTTCTCGGCCTTTTCTTTTGTCTTGCCGGATGGTATTCTTTCCACACCGAAGTGCAATGGAATTACAACGCCTTGCTCATAAACCCGCTTTTGCTTTTGGTCGTGATCCAGTACGGAAGACGCAAAGCAAGTGGTTTGTACATTACGTCTTTGATCTGTTTGGGATGTTTGGGCGCTTACCTCATCTACATGATCGGCAAAGTCCATTTGCTGATTGTTCTCCCGATGATTATCGCCCACGCGATTTTGCTACTGAAATTTGTGCTTCACGTCAGACGTAAAAAACTGTTCGCGTGATTCTGGGGATTTTTTGCTTTATGGCCGCTTTCCAGTTGCTTGCTTACGCGATGCTCTCGAAATCCCGATACGGGAAACTGATCGTTTTGGGCATCCTGATTTTTGCCAACCTATTCGTGCTCCCGACATTTTTCCGTCCCGACTATCCAGAAGGACAACCTCGTTGCGGCTTGCCCGATATGGCTATCAGTATCGGTTTTTGGTTTATTGGGAATGGGATCGTTTTGATGACGCATCTTTGCTTCTGGCTTTACGAAAGATGGTCCAAAGGCAGTAAGCAGTAAGCTTTAGGCAGTAAACTTTTCGGAAGTCGCAGACTTCCGAACACGAGCCGCGAAGTTAAAAACTTCGCGCCCAATCACTGCCCGCGATAAAACAAAACCGTACTCAAAGTCTTGATGGTAATGTTGATGTCCAAAAACACGCTTCTGTGCTTTATGTAATACAAGTCGTATTGCAGTTTAATCA
Organism: Flavobacterium sp.; assembly: GCA_039592825.1. GTDB lineage: Bacteria > Bacteroidota > Bacteroidia > Flavobacteriales > Flavobacteriaceae > Flavobacterium. The sequence continues at coordinate 5,477 of JBCNQO010000054.1, read as the reverse complement.
AACTATCGTCTATCGAATCCCCGTAAGAATAATTGACCTGTGCCCAACCCGTAAGTCCTGGTTTAATCACGTGTCTTGTTTCGTAGAACGGCATCACGTCTGCGATTTTCTTTACGAAAACCGGTCTTTCGGGACGCGGGCCAATGATTCCCATATCGCCTTTCAAAACGTTGATGAACTGCGGAAATTCGTCTATACGCGCTTTTCTGAGAAATTTCCCGAATGGCGTGATGCGAGTGTCGTTCGTGGTCGCGAACACCGCTCCGTTGCTTTCAGCGTTCTTGACCATCGTCCGGAATTTTATGATTTGGAAAACGGCTCCGTTCTTGCCAACGCGCTCTTGAGTGTAGAACAATTTGCCGCGGTTTCCGATAAGATTTCCGACGAGAATCAAAGGCAAAATCGCGATTCCGAAAAGAATCCCGCAAATCGAGAAAATCACTTCCAGCACGCGAACGGCCAACAAATACAATTGGTTCTGGTTGCTTCGGCTAAAAGGGAAATAACGGTAAAAATCGCGGGCCACGTACTGCACCGGAATCCTTTGGGTAATCGCCTCGTAAACTTGCGTATACTCGCGTATGATGAATCCCGATTCGAGCAAATGGATCAATTGATTGTAGATGGAAACCGTGATTCCGTCAGTTTTCTGGGAGGCGATCACGACTTCTGAAATGCGGTAATCGTTCACGAATTTCTCGAGTTTTTCCGACTCTATGTGTTCGACGAAATTGAATTCTGGCGTGTGCACTGAATTGCTGTCGGTATTCACGTATCCCAAAACCTTGTAATGCGGATCTGAACCTTCAAGCCCAAGGATGAGTTCTCTCGCCTGATCTCTGTCACAAACCAAAACCACTTTTTTCAAAAACCTTTGGGAAGCCAAGAACTTCACGTAGAAAAAGCGCCAAATGAACAGCGCCAGCACTACTGCCAGATAGAAATATAGGATTTGGATACGGTTCGGAAGTACGGGTGAATAGAAAGGCGTAAGCAAATAGCAAAGCACGGTGACCGACGAGGTGAGCACAATGCTCTTGGTTACCTGGAACTCATTGCTGGCGACCTGAAGATTGTACATCTCAAAAACGGTCCCGATGATCGTGATGTAAAGCCCGAGAACGATTGTCCAGATAAAATTATCTTCCGAAATATCGAAGTAATTGAACCTGAAAATCTTGCCCATCAGATAAAGCAGGAGCAAAACCGACAATATGTCGAAAACCCTCAGAAGTATCTTTCGTTCCGAAACCTCGAAATGTATCTTCCTGCCGTTCATTTTTTGTGGGAAAATTGAGGGCGCAATTTACGAATTCCTTCCAAAGAATCGGGCTATTTGAGAATTTCGATCCAATTGTATTTTATTTTATGCCAGTCAAATGTTTCCACAAGGTTTCTAGCCCGATCGGCAACCGATTTTGCGATAGCGTCAGACATGGTAAGTTCACGGATTTTGTCGGCCATGGCCTGCGCATCGGAATCGTTTACCAGCAAAGCCGTTTTCGCGTTTTCGAGCAGGAAAGGAATTCCTCCCACATTCGTCGAAACCACGGGCAATCCCAGTGCCATGGCCTCTATCACGCTTACAGGCGTATTGTCGTAGTGCGTCGTATTGATAAAAATGTCGTATTCCCGCGAGAGTTTGTGCCAGTCGGGTTTGCTGAGTTTTCCTGTAAAAGTTACGGCTACGGCTTGTTGGGACGCATAGTCGACAATTTCCTGCTGGAAACCATTTTTGTCCGGGCCAACCATACAAAGCGATGCATCGGGAAACTCGGTTTTCAGGATCTTGAGTACGTCTATGGCCATTTTCGGATTGTAAATGGGCGAAAAAGACCTTACCCAGAATAATTTCGGACGAAAAACCTCACGCTTCAGGAATTCGTAATTGGCGACTTCCAACGTATTCGGGATGTAAGTCAGGTTTTGGAAACCCGCTTTCGAGAACGCATCCATAAGATAACCCGAGGGCGCTATGTTTTTGTAGGAATGCGAGAAAATCATGGAACAAAGTTTTGGGCTTTTGGCTAATCTGTCGGGCAGATTGCCGCCTCTCAAAACCGGAATGTATTTTAGCCCGAAAATCCTGCAGAGCTGGCTTACTGCAAATGCATACCAAAAATTTACGGTGCTGTAAGTATCGATAATGACGTAATCCGTTCGAAAAGCAAAACGCAAGGTCGTCCAAAGCATGTCGAGCATCCTGAAAATCTTGTTCTTTTTCGAGGACGCATACCTGAGTTCGAAACCTTCGGCCTCGAGCAAAGGCCCGAGCGTTTCTATCGAAGTGGCCGTATTGCCGTGTTTCGACAGCTTATTTCCTATGTAAAGAATTCGCTTCTTGTGCATTTTCGGGTACAATCTTGAGAACGGCCAAAGCGTAAATGAAGGCCGGAGCCGCCAATCGCATAGCCGCGTGATTAATGGTCAGGAACCAGAAAAAAAGGAACGACAACAGTAAAAAATGATTGCGATTGTCTATATATAGCACCAAAGGCGTGAGAATCAATATCGTCAACCCCATGATGCCGAACGCTCCGTGCTCTGCCAGCATTCTCGTGACCTCGTTGTGAGAAAGTCCGCCTTCTCCTGCCAGGTTTCGAAGTTCTGCTCCGCGGGCAACCCCAATCCCAAAAATAGGACTGCTCAGAAAATCGTCTATTTCTGTGGCCGCGAGATGTTCCCTTCCGCTAAAACGGCTTTCTTTTACACGGCCGGCAGCGTCTTTGTTCTGATAGCGTTTTTCGATAAGCCCTCCGGTGACGTCTGCGGAATAAACCCAAATTCCTAAAGCTATAGCCACAGCTCCCAAAGCCATGATGTTCAATTTTCCTCTTCCGGCAGAATTCAGTTTGAAATAAACAGCAAGCATCAGCACTGCGATCATGACAACTCCCGTGAGCATTCCGCCTCTCGAAAAAGTGATGAGCGCCCTAAAGGCGATGTTTATCGTAATGACGAGATTGACCAGCAACAAAATCTTGTTCGGGGAACAGAAAACCGCCCTTGAAAAGAAAATGAACATTCCCAAACCTAGAATTGTCGACACCTGGTTGGGTCCGAAACCTCCTGAGGTGGCAAAGTTCGATCCCGTTCCCGTTATGGATTCGCGCAAATCGGGCGTTTTGAAAATGAGGTAAACCGTAACCGAAAGAATCGGCAATCCCATGTACTTGAGCAATTCGAAAAGTTGCTTCTGGGTAATGGGGCGCATGTAGCAATACAAGGCCGAAACTCCCAAACAGACCGGCCCGGAAATGTTGAAAGATATGGTCTTTCTCATGTTTACCGTATGCCCGAGCGTTTGGGTTGCCACTATAACTCCCGGAATGAGCAGCAACAGGAAAATCCAGTAAGGTGTTCCGTTCTTTGAGAAACCTTTGTAATACGTGCCCAAAAAAATCACGTAGACAATGGAATACTTACCCAATTCATACAAAAGGTTTCCGCCCGTCATACGCAGTAAAACTTCAACGCCCACGATGTATCCGGCGGCATAAAGCGCTTCGTGGTTCTCGTTTTTGGAGCTCACGATGATATACGTCCAATAAACCAACATTCCTGCAGCATAAGCTTTGGACGCGATTCCTCCCGCCAGCATCGCGACGGCCAAACCGGCGTGAAGGGCAATCAGTTGGTAGTATCTTTTATCTTCGGCGGTCATATGGTTTTGAGCCAGTTAAGGTATTGGTCGATTACTGCGGCTTCGGAATAGGTTTGCACAACAGTTTCCCTAAAAGCCGATCCAAAGGTTTCCCTACGGTTCGGGGCTTCGATCAACCTGACCAAAGCATCGGCAAAATCAGAAGGCATTCCCGAAGGCACTACAAATCCGTTCTGCGAATCTGTCACGATATTCGGGATTTCTCCAACGGCAGTTGTCACGACGGCCTTCGACTGTATTCCGTACTCGAGCAGCGCCAAGGGCAATCCTTCGGAATCGGAACTCAATACGCAGATTTCGCTGGCCTTCACAAAACCCGAAGTATCCTCGCGGGATCCGTACAAATATACCACATCCGAAAGCTTCCTTTCATGAATAAATTCCTCGATTTTCCTGGAATAGGCATCCTTGTAATCTTTGCCGACCAAGTGCAAAGTCCAGTTTTTATCCCGGATTTGTTCCATGGCACTAAGCAAAGTCACGTGTCCTTTCGGATCCCTGAGGTTGGCCACGCACAAAATCCTGTTGCCGTTCTCGCCTTTTATGTCTTTAGGAATTTCGATAGCTGTCGGTTCGAGTACAAAATTCGGCAAATAGCGCGTATTCGGGCAATGCAACTTGCGAACGCTCCAATCGTTGAGCTTTTCGTTCACCGACAATATGCCACTAAAACGCTTTGAGGCGAACCGCATCAGCCTGAGCCTTAAGCCTGCGATGGATTCTGACCTTCCGTTGTGGTTGTGCCACACCAATTTTATTTTTGGCAACATGAACTTTACGATCAGTGCCGTAAAGAAAGATGTGCCGTGGGCGTGAATGTGCGTGATTTGGTGCGATTCACAGTAACTCTTGAGTTTTTTACAGGCGTTGAGTCCGATTCTGCCCGACTTCTCGAGAAAAACATAGCCGACTCCGGGCGCGATTTCCTTCTTGAGCACGCCTTCTTTTCGCGCGGTGGCCAAAGCCGAGAAAGAAATCCTGGGCAAAAGCGAATTCGCGAAATTCACGGCAACGCGTTCGGCTCCGCCAGCGTCGAGGGAATCTATGAGCTGCAAAATCCTCATCGGAACAAATTCTTGAAATCGTAAGCCGCCTGTTTCACAGAATGCCAGATCGCCTGTTTTTTGTGGTCCGACTTCAAACGATTCCCGTCAAAAACGTAATAATAGCGGTTTCCGACTTTTTGTATGTCGAATTGGTGCATCCCGAACGAAAGTTGCGGAATTTCCGGATGCGCCGACAGATAATCATCGGCAATTCGCTCCAAACGGACCCTTCCTTTTTCGAACCGGAATTCATACAATGACAGAGACGATCCGTAGCCCTTGGCGCAATCCTGCACCGGAAGAATGAGTTTCCCTTCGTGTTCAAAAATGCGTCCGCCGGCTCTGGCTTCTGATCCTTTGAGCAACCAACCCATTTTCTTCCATTCGCCCTTTAAGGAATCGGCTTTGAAAAAATGCAACGTAAGGTTGTCGTCGCTTGCCACCATAAGGTTCAAAGTGTCCGATACATAAAGACTCGGATCTTTGTAATTGCCTTTTACCAAAGTGTCGACCACTTTCCAGCCGCCTGGGAATTTTTCAGATTCGTACAGCAAAACCGCTTTGGCGTGTCCGCTTTCGGGTACCATATACATTTTTGCGTCTTTCTCAAAAACCTGAGGATAAGACAAATGGAAAGGTTCATCAAGCACGACGCCACCGTATTTATAGTGCAATCCGTCGGGAGATTTCATCCGGTGCCGGTTTCGCCGGTGACCAGGACCGGCAGATCCACCGGCGCGAACTTGTGCAGGGCCGCGCGTACCGCC
>JBCNQO010000053.1:0-7418 GCA_039592825.1 Flavobacterium sp. | reverse complement strand
GATTTTATTTTAGCTTCTTCGTGATTAGCATTCTATTTTGGGATTTGCACTGATCTTTGTCGACTTAGAATAAACCGCGGATGCGCGAATTTTAGTTTCGTCGTGCGTTTTTAATTCGTGAGTTCGCAATTGAAAATCTTTATGCCAACGGAAAGAATCCGTGAATCCGTGGTTAAAAACACCAACATTTTTTCACCACAGATTACCTTCGGTCAGTTCGCGTTGTTCGAGTCACGGATTTTATTTCAGCTAAGTCGTGATTAGCATTCTATTTTAGGATTTACACTGATTTTCGTGGATTTAAATAAAGAGAATTTCAGTTAGAAGGGAAGTCTCTCATTTGCTGCGGATTCGCGGATTAAGCAGATCTAAACGCATCGAAGCGAACTCTTCCATCCCTACTTTGTCGACGCTTATTTGTTTGGAAGAGAAATGACGTGCATTTGCTGTTTTTTGTTGACCAAAGGCGGCAAAAAGAAATGTTCGTTCGAGAGATAGAAATCACGTCCGTTCAAGGTTGTTATGCCTTCTGTTTGTCGGAAGGATTTGGAGAATTTGTACTTTTTGGCGTTGCCCGAAAAGAAGTTCGTTTGGGTAAAGTCGGAAAAATCCAGGATAAAAGTTTGCAGGCGATTGTTGTAGCCGCAAAGCACCAAACGGTTCTGACTTTGGTTGAAATAGGCGCCGGTCGTGAAAAAGTTTTGCTGTTTGAATTCCGATTTGTAACGCGCCACGTGATGTCCTGGGATTTTCGGGATGGAATACACAGCCGTTCGGTTCTTTTCTTTCGTGAAAAGGAATAAGCTATCCGCGGAAGCGACCAAAGCCTCACAATTGTAGTTCACGAACTTTGCGGAATCACCTTTTACCGATGGCCAATGAAAAGAAATCGAGTCGATCGCGATCTTGTTTTCGAGCAACGGCTTCTTTTCGACGCGATAGATGTTGAGATGCGATCTGATGTTGTAATTGTTGCCGACATCGGCTATGTAGAAATACGTGCTGTCTTGGGTAATTTCCTCGAAATCGCGGTTCTTCACCGGAAGTTTCCACTCGTGCAGGATTTGCCCGTTTTTCGGATCTAGCGCGAACAGAAACGCTTTGTTTCCCGAATCATTGTGCGTAAAAATCCAACTGTTCCAAGCTTCGAGACCAGACGTTTCCGCCACTTTCGAAGGCAACTCCACCGAAGATTCGGGCTTTACCAAAGTGGTTTTGAGTTGCGAAAAAGCGAGTGTCGGAAGGAATAGGAAAGCTAAAGTTCTTGATAGCCGAATCGCACGCTGCGGATTCCATCCGTGTGAATCGAAAAGCAAAGCAAAAATCTTTTTAACGGGAGAAAATCCGTGCATCCGTGGGGAAAATTCAGTCTTTTTTTGCGGCTCTGAAAAACTCTTTACTTCAGGCGCGCCACCTCATCTTTGGAAAACGCTTCGGACATTTGCGCGTACTTGAGCACAAACGCCTTCACATCTTTGGGCGCTTTGGCGAAGTTAGCCAAAATTACGCCTTTGTCTTCCTGGATCTTGTCGCGGTAATCGACAATGAACGGCACATTTTCCTGAACGCTCATGCGGATCATCCTGATTTCGATGTCTTTCGGGCTCGCAAGCGCCGCAGCATCCATAAATGCTGCACCTTCTTTCATGAACGATATTTTGTCCGGAAGGAAATTCGAGTGCTTCGACTTGAGCGCCAACGAACAACCTTTGTAGGCCACGAGCACTTTGTTGGCGTCGTCTTTGGCCACATCCTTGACGAGATTGGCGAATTTCATGGCCGCGTCTTCAGACTTTGGAGAAGCGACGTAAGCTTGTCGGATTTGCGTCAAATCTGCGAAAGTAAAAACGAAAAATGTCGAGAGGAAAAGTATGGTGGCTTTCATGTAGTTTAGTTTTTACGCAATATGGCTTCAATTTACGCAAAAACGATGTAGGATTTTGGGGAAATGTTGCAGGATTTGGATTGTGATGAAAAACAAAACACGTCCGTAGCGACGGAAACGATACGAACGTGAGATTACATTCTTGTGCAAATTACGTCACCACGACGGCATTGTGCTGTTTGATTCCAGAATATTGAACACCCACACTTACCTGATAGTGTCTTCCTGCCACCAAAGGAAGCGTCAGCTTTGCGTTCCTGTCAAATCCTGCATCGTTGTCTGCTGACAAATGAATGTTCTGTACGTTGCTTCTTTCGGAAACGCGTAGTACAGCATCCATTTCTCCTATAGTATTGAATGTGAATTTTCCGGAGTAAGGCGCAACGAAAACAAAATCCTGCTGCGAACCCGATCCGACATTTATGTCCTGCATCTTAAGGAGTTCGAGTGCTGTTTCCGGATTGTTCTGAGGGTAAAGCGACTTGACCTGGGCTTTGTCGGTTTCTGATAAGGTTCCAGGAGGAAAAACGCCTTTGGAATAAGCTTTAGGAGAACGGATCAGGCCTTTCCCGAATTCGTATTGCATAATGGATTGTGGATCCCAGGGCGTAGCAAGGACTTCGGGACCGGATATCTTTTGGAGAATGTTGAATTCGATCGCTTCGTCGTTGCAGTAGTTCGGACCTCCTCGAAAATAAGTGAAGATGGCTTCCCTGTTCCACTCTATCCCGGCATTCGAACTTTGGTGTTCATGCTCCAGACCCAAAGCGTGGCCTATTTCATGAAGTGCCGTCGTGAGTCCGTAGCTGTTTTGCGTCAGGTCCCATCCGAAGTTCATCGTAGGATCTGATTTGGGAATTTTGAGGTTATACGCACCCACGTAAGACCAGGAACCATCTGACCAGTCGAAACCGATTCGCAACATCGACTCGTTCCTGTTGTCCGTTTCGGCAAAAGAAATTCCCAATCCCAAAGCTTCCCAAGTTTCGAATGCTTTGAGAACGACAGCTCGTTGATCTACGTTATCTTCAATGAAAAAAAATAAAATTTGGGTGCCATTAAGCCACCTGGAGCCGTTTTTCGTAATAAAACTGGCACGGTTCGGATCGATACCCGACTGGAAATGCGTCGTAAAAGACTTTCTGCTACATAGCTTGTGTGAATTTAAACTTGCCATAATTTGAATATTTATTATTTCTGTCTTGCCGGAGATGGAGCGAGCAATCCTACCAAAGCGCCCAAAGCGGTTGAACCGATCGAAACGAGAAACTCCGGGACTTTCGCGTTTTGCTTGTCGGGCGACATAAAGATTATCACGCTTCCCAGAATTACTGCAGTGATAAGTACTACTCCAACGATCCATAACACTGTAAGAAAAACGTTCTTGTCGTTTATGGGCATTTCGTAAGTGTTCTCGTCGAGAAATTTTTTCGGGTCAGTTCTAAGTGCGTCCAGTTTTTCAGGAGTGAGTTCTTCTACTAGCGATTTGACGGTTTTTGCTTCCATTTTGATACGGTTTGATGCCCAAACTTAAGAATCCTTGCTTTGTGACTTTCTGGAGAAAACCCTTGTCTTTTTTATGTTTTTCGCCACCACCAGTTTCGCGATTTACGCTAGAGGAAACCCCACTTTATGACTCACTAAGGTGTAACGCCCGGCAAACTTTTAGGCAAGTCGCGTTTTCTTTGAAAATATTGTTAAAAATTTATTCGACACAAACCACTGTGTGTTAGAAAATTATATGTAGTTTTTCGCAACCCAAACACTCCCGTTTTCGTTATTGTGCCAATGCTGTGGAAATCCCTAAAACGACTAGGGTTTTGCCTAGTTTGTTTTTATTGGAGATTTGGAGATTTGATTCGAATCAAAATATTTAAAACATGGACAAACAAAAAAACACCCAAGAACAAATTAAAAGTGAGAATCTGCGTATGGATCTTACCACTAGATTCTTCGTTCCAGTCAGAACAGACAATATTTCCGATCAAACTACTTGGTTAAAATCGACAGGTGCTTACATCAACCATTCTACAAGAGTGGGTGGTTATATCATAGCTTTCGTTGATTTTGACGCGATGGGATTGAATATTTACGATCAACTCAATTGGCTCAAAACCTATCAGGCTCATATCCTAGAAGACTTAATGAGGGATACTCTTGAGGCGAGGCACAGAGTGTCTTATCTCGAACAAACTGATTACGACGCCGAAATCACTAATGCGGACGCTTACGGCTATATTTCATGGGGTGCATTAAAATCTGAAATAAACAATCAATCGGTCACCGCCCTCGATTTCGACTCGACGATGTTTGAAAAATTTGCTTCGTTGTCTCTTGCGGGGCATGATGGTAAAATCAATCTAATCGATTACGCAAAGGGCAAGTCATGTTACTCATTGCCATTACTAAGGACATTACAAATGAATCTTAAGATCTTAGACGGCACAAGAATCACGGTAGTTAAACTAGGATTTGAGTATTGGCTGATCATTCCGTTTGGAAGACGATATGTATATCTGGATTTTTCCAACACAATTCCATTCGACGATGGTCCGAAAAGAATCGACAGTCCATTGTAGCCTATGAACACCAGCACTGCAGAAATAATCCAAGACATTTCAAGGTCGCTGGTGTTCGTTTGCTTTCTATTTTCATTTGTCAAAATAGATTTCGGCAAAAGGGAACATCGTCTTTTGTTCCTAATACTGTCAATCGATTGCCTTACTGAACTTTTGGCACGTTTTTCCAACATCACGCCGCAAAGCCAGCCTATTTTCGTCAGTTTCGCTCTAGCATCTCACCAATTGCTCTGGATTCTATTTATAGTCCAAAACTTACCTACAGCGCGTCGACTTACTATTTTGGCTGTTTGTATACTTTTTGCGGGATTGGATTTTTTCGTCATCGAAGGACAAAAAGAAACGAATTGCTACACAGTTCCTTTTACTTCACTTGTGTATCTGGCCATTTTCTGCCAGTTTTGCTTTGACTGGACGAATTCCGAAGATGTATCGGTTTTCAATTCGAACAAATTTTTGTTGCTCTGCGCGCCACTGCTTTTCTTTTTCGGAATGTCTGCGCTGCTGGCTTTCAAAAATCCAACTTTATCACGTCTCCCTTTTGGCAAGCTCTCGCTCTATAACATTGTGAACTTCTCAGGGAACATTATGTATTACAGCCTCGTCTTCATTTACCTTCTCCGTCAAAAACGACAAAAAAATGATTAACGCCCCACTCTACAGAATCGCCATCGGAATTGTCGTCGGAATCTTGCTTATCATCGCCGCAGCCTCCTTCTGCGTCATCCTCATCCGCCTCTACTTTACCAAAATCAAGAAATACACCGCTGCGCTCTACCAAAAAGACCTCGATCTGCAAAAAGCCATTACCCAGACCGTGATCGAGACGCAGGAACAGGTTTTGCAGAACATTTCGCAAGATCTGCACGACGATGCCGGCCAGCAACTCACTTACATCAATTTCCAGATCGAAGCTTTGCGGCTCGATTCGGCTCAGTACAATCTGGCTTTGGAGCCCATGTCTCAATCCGTGCAGCAACTTTCGGCCTCGATACGCAACCTTAGCCACGCGTTGAGCAACCAACTTTTGATGTCTAACGATCTGGTCAAGGCGATTGAATCCGAAGCAGAAAGATTGCGAAATACCGGACGCATCGAAGTCACTTTTTCGGTCGCGGCCGACTTCGACAAAGTGTTCGACGCCAACGAGAAAACCGTGCTGTACCGCATTTTTCAGGAGTCGATGAACAACATCTTGAAGCACTCGAAGGCGAAAAACGTCAGCATTGCCATGACGTCAAATCCTTTTGAGATGACCATTTCAGACGACGGACAAGGCTTTGCCAGCGACGCAAAATCGGGTTACGGGCTCTCGGGAATGGAAAACCGCGCCAGTTCCATCGGATACGCTCTCGAAGTCGCGTCGGTCATTGGCTCTGGCACCAAAATCACGATCATCCAAAAACGATAAATATGGAAAAAACCACCATCGGCATTATAGACGACCACCACATCGTGCGCCACGGACTCAAAGAATTGCTGCACAAAGTTGGCACTTACGAGGTGACGCACGAGTTCGACAACGGAGAAGATTTCCTGCAAAAACTGCCGCTCGAAGACAAGCCCGACATCTTCATTCTCGATTATTCCATGCCGCGCATGAACGGGATTGAAGTACTTCAGGCGCTCGAGGAAAAGAACGACGAATACAAGGTTTTGTTGCTCACACAACACTTCGACGAACAGATCATCGATTCGGCCTACCACCACGGAGCGCGCGGATTTCTACACAAAAATTGCACGGCTCACGACCTCAAGTTTGCCATAGACAACATCGTGAAAATCGGCTACAACAACGTTTCTGAGATTCTCAAACGCGTGCGCCACTACGATGCTTCGAACCACAACGGCAAACTTCCGGCCGTGACGCTCTCCAACCGCGAGATGGATTTTCTAAAGCTGGTTTGCGACGAAAAAGAATATACGTATGATCAAATGGCTGACATTATGAGATTGTCGGTCAAGTCGATCGAGGCTTACCGCACCGCGCTTTTTGACCGATACGACATAAAATCCAAAGTCGGGCTTGTGCTGTTTTCTTACAAACACCGGTTGACCGCGCCTTTTATCGACTGATTTTGTTAAATTCAGACTATGAAAAAACTGTGGATCGGCTTCTTTTTTGGATTCGTGACTTTGGTTTCGGCTCAAGCTGACGATCCAGAGCCGCATTCCGATACGGTTTACGGTCGCAATTTTATGATAGGCGCCCAAGCGGCACTTTACCCTACGATAGAAACCGGATACGCTTGGTACGAATATCTTCCGGAAAACTCTAAAATTCCCGCCTCGACTGGAATTTCCGTGAGCGTACTTCACTCTTTTAGAGACAAATATATGGCCGCGCCCACGATTGGCATCTGGACAGAAGCCTTGTTGGTCGACTTTAAACTCGACATTCCATTCTACACCGACTTCAATGCCGTAAACTCACTTTGCGTAAGACCCGGACTTGGCGGCGGTTACAACGACTTTCGCATCACTGCCGGACTCAATATCCCACTAAATAACAGACATGCGCCCCAATCGCGTAACTTTTTGATTTCGGCCCAATACATCCTGAATTTCTATGCAAAACGTTAGTATCATTTCAAAAGACCAGGGAGAAATCCTGCCAATCGCCGGCGGCCAATACCGCATAATCGTAGACGGACACCAAACAAACGGCGCATACGCCATGATCGAAATGACCGTTCCGCCTGGCGGTGGCCCGATTCCGCATAAACATCCGGATTTTGAGGAAACTTTTCTTGTGCTCGAAGGTGAAGTGGAATTCACGTCTGAAAATGGCGTCGGAATCACGCGCAAAGGCGATTTGGTGCGAATCCCCAAAAATGGTCCGGTGCATTGTTTCAAAAATAAGTCGGGTGAAACGGCGAAGTTGCTTTGCACGGTCGTTCCGGCGGGCTTGGACGAATTCTTTCGCGAGGCGTCGGTCGTGGCCAAAACTGCAT
>JBCNQO010000052.1:0-7470 GCA_039592825.1 Flavobacterium sp. | reverse complement strand
ATTACGATTGCGCTCAGATCAGTGAAAATCCGCGGAGTCCGTAGCGAAAAAACTTTTAAATGAATGTTGTTGATTTCCTATCCGCGAAAATCCGCTAATCCGCGGCAAAGAAAGATGTCCAATAAGGTTTATTGGCCGCGGATTAGCGAATTTGAAGGATTTTATCTGACAAAAAATCAAGCCACAACCTTACGAGGAAACTTCTTCGCATACCCGTGGATCAACTGCATGATGTAGTGGTTGCTGTGGTAAGGCGTGACGTGTTCCTTGACTTCGGACGGTTGGCTAAAGCCGATGCTCGCATCAACGTAACCCATTCCGTAAAAGGCACCGTTTTCTACCCAGATGCAACTGTTTTCGTTATGCGTTCGGCCTTTGTCTATGATGGCGAACGACGGTTTTTCTTTGGACAAGGACGAAATGGCGGCGACAACTTTCTGGTTGTGGATCGCGATTTCGGGCAAGTCCGACGCTTCTTTCGGACGCATCATTTCGGATTCGACCTGTTTGCTGTATTTGCAGAACCTGTGGTCGATGTCGAATTCCTGAACCAAAGCCCGCAAAGCGTAAATCCCGTCAATCTCGCTGTTGAACGCTTGAACGCAATGCTGGAATTTCGAGAGTTTGCCCACGGCCAGATAGCGATAACCGCTTCGGGCTTCGTATTCGTACAGTCCGAATTTCGGGTCGAAGCGCTTCAGGGCTTTGTTGTAAAGCGGCCAAAGTTTCTTGATTTCGGATACTTCGAGCAACAACGCCATGAGTTCCGTAGCGCAAACCTCGAAAGAGATCGAATGGATGTCGCGCAGAAAATGCTGTCGCTGAGACGTTGTTTTGTGTCCGGAAAAATGTGAGGCGACACGCTTTTTGATGTTCACCGCTTTGCCCACGTAAATCACCTTTTTCGATTGGTTGTAGAAATAGTAAACGCCAGGTTTTTCGGGAAGTTTCTCGAAATCGGAACGGTCGAGATTCGGTGGAAGCCTTTGGTCGTAAGACGTTTTTTTGACCATTTTCGCGATTTCCCCTTCGGTGTCCCAAAGCACGAGATTGGCGAACAGTTTGGCCGTTGCATCCACATCTCCGCCGGCGCGGTGTCTGTTCTCGATGTCGATATTGAGCGAACGGCAAAGGTTTCCAAGGCTGTACGAAGACAGTCCGGGTTTGATTTTCCTGGCCGCGCGAACGGTACAAAGCTTTTTGGCCGTCCATCTGTAACCCGATTGTTCCAGCTGATGCTTTACGAACGAATAGTCGAAGTTGACGTTGTGGGCCACGAAAATCCGACCTTCCAACATCTCAAAAACCTTGTCTGAAATAGCGTCGAATGTTGGTGCGTCTTTTACCATTTCGTTGTGGATTCCGGTCAATGCGAAAATCGCCACGGGAATATCCTGACCCGGATTCACCAAGGTTTCCCAACGCTCGAGCACGCGCACACCGTCGTGTATCACGATCGCGATCTCGGTGATCTTGCTGTTGCCGGCATTTCCGCCCGTGGTTTCTATATCGACAATGGCGTATTCGGGATTTTTCATGGCAAACGTCTGGTTTTAGGGAATCGGGTTGCTACAAATTTAGGTAAATCGCTTTCGAACAATTGTTAATGTTTTAGTGATTAGTTTTTAGTGATTAGTTTTTAGTGATTGGTGATTAGCAGCGTTATGGAATTGCGAACCTAATTCTCTGCAACGATTCCGATTAGTAAGTCACTAATCACTAACAACCAATCACCAATCACTATCCACCAAAAAACTATCTTTGCCAAATGGACCACGAATTGCTCGCACACCTGGAAAACATTCTCACCGACGCCCGAAAAGCCAAGTTCCTGGACGTACTTTCACGGCGTACGAACCATTTTAGGGTTGCCATGGAAGACGTTTTCCAGTTGCACAACACCAGCGCCGTGATGCGTTCCTGCGAGGTTTTCGGAATCCAGCAACTGAACGTTATCGAGGAAAAATACGGCAAGAGCATCGACAAGGAAATCGCGATGGGAGCCGAAAAATGGGTAGACATCAACCGCTTTTCGAGTATGCAGGATTGTATAGACGACCTCAAATCGAAAGGTTACAAAATCATCGCCACCACGCCTCACAAAGACGATTGCGATCTGGCCGATTTCGACGTATCGGACAAAGCCGCGATCTTTTTCGGAACCGAACGTTTGGGATTGTCGCAGGAAGTGATCGATCAGGCCGACGGTTTTCTCAAGATCCCGATGGTCGGATTCACCGAAAGCCTGAACATTTCGGTCTCGGCCGCGATCATCCTGCAAAGCATCACATCCAAACTAAGGGAATCAGACATCGAATGGAAATTGTCCGAAGCCGAAATCCTCGAGAAAAGGCTCGACTGGGCGCGAAAGTCCATTAAGGACATAACAAGAATCGAGTCCCGATTTCTCGAGACCCGATCGTAGTTTGAGAGCCAAGAATCAAGAGCCAAGAATCAAGAGTCAAGAGTCAAGATGCTCTCGAGTCGTCTCACTTTCCCTGAACCCTGAACCTTGCACCCTGAACCTTTTTCACCTTCCGAAATACTCATAATATTCCTCGGCATATTTCTCGTAACGCGTAAGCAACTTCACATTTTTCTGCTCGATTTCGGTGACTTCGACGTTTGAGCTTGTGGGCACATACCACGAGAATTGCGTGAAATAGTCGTTTAGGGCATCGCTTTTGAAAATATAGCCGTGACGTGCGTAAATCGTGTTTTTGAGGAATTGCAGATCGGATTTTTTAAGATTTTTGAGTTCCGACTCTTTTAGTAGTTTGGCCGATGCATTGATTCCGAAAACGGCTTCGGTGGTCATTGGGTAAGACGGACGCACGTAGCCTTCCTTGAATTTTATGTCAGCATCCAATTTGTCGACTGCCTTTTTCTCGACCTTTGCAACTTTTTTCGGCTTTAGCTTTTTCTCGACTTTTTTCGGATTCTCGAAATCCACGAAATAAGCCGAATCGGTCGTCACCAAAGGATCGTATTTGAATTCCGATCGCTGCATCGTACATTCTATAACAGGATCGAGATGGCCGCGTTTCAAAGGAGCGAACGCCTTGAGTACGCCATTCTCGAACGTGAGCTTCTGGACTTGCGGCATTTTGTCTGCCCAAAAATCAAACGACATCGAGATTTTTCCGTCTTTCTCAGAAAACTTTCCGTATGCCGTTTCGCTCTCGCCGTCAATCGTTCGGTTGGCCGTTATAGTATGGTGTTTGTCATCTAATCTGGTAATCGTGTACGAGATCGTCTGGTCTTTGTCCGCATTGTAAGCCGAAGCCAGTTTTCCCGTCCACGCTCCATAAAGCGTCGCGTAAGGACTTTCGTTTTTCGCGATAGTGACTTCGGTAAAATCCTCGTTCAAGGCCAACAGTTTTTGGCCATCGTTTTCTTTGCGGGCGCAAGAGATTGCTGCGATCGCAAGCAAGAGTGACATCAGTTTTTTCATTTGTTGCGTTTTTTGGTTATCAGATATTCTACAAACAATAAATTCGGGATCCAGCCCAGCCAGGCGATGATCTGGTAAACGTCCATCGGGTTCGGCTCGAAAAAATAGATGATCAAAACTTTCCACAGTCTTAGCGTGATGGCCGAGAATGCCAGCGCAAAACTTCTGAGCATCCAATTCCGGTGTTCGGGAATTTTTCTTTTCCAGATCGATTCCACGCCTTTCCACGTAAACCAGAACCAGAGCATTCCCAAAAGCACGAACGAGATTTGGGCCGCGAGTCCGCCGTTGGCGTGAAAACCTATGTAAATGCCAGACGGAGCCGAAAGCAAAAGCACGACATAGACATAAAGCCTTCCGTTAAACCTATGGATTTTTGGGAAACGCTTGAGGATTTTCGGGCTGAATTGCGTGAATCCGGCGAGTAATACGAAAATGGAAGAGTAGACGTGAACGTAGAAAATGGGTAAATATTCGCGCAAAGATTTCACCTCTGTCTGTTTGATCCGAAGAAAAGCCACATCGGCATCAAACGGAATATATTGCACCGTAATGCGCATCATCAGGTAAAAGAAGACGGTAAAAACCGACAGCCAGAACCAAGGCGAGATTTGAGAGGGAATGAGTGACTTTCCGTTCATTTTAACACAACGGAAATTGGGTCAGGATTATTTTAACAGATTGGGTAAGGAGTTGATTTTGTGGTGACGAGACATGATTTGCTCTAAAAAGTTTGCCGCGGATTGACTGATTTTCACAGATTTTGGCAACGTGAAAATTCGATTTACGTGCCATAAAAAGTTTGCCGCGGATTAGCGGATTTTCACAGATCTCAAAACAGGAAATCCATCAAATCCGCTAATCCGCGGCAAAATATTTTTTTAAGATGCTACGAATCGCTGTACCTTGAACCCTTTACCCTTTACCCTAAAAATTACTTGTTTTTCAGGATCTTATACTCCTCATAACACTCACTGATCGCCTCCAAAACCTGCAAATCATTGGCAGTTTTAGAGAAAGACTCTGAGTAGTTGCAACGCGCAAGAATCTCTGGTAAGTCCTTTTTGTCGATGCCCAAAAGTACGGCTAACGTTTCGCGGTCGTACTTCGATTCCAGCATGGCACGAATGTTCGGATCTTTCTTGAAATCCTTGATCTTCTTGAGCTCCTGAGGTTTCTTTCCGAAGAAATTGTAAAGCGCATCGGCAGGATTGAAAATCGCTCCCATGACTTTCCCAAAAGCGCCCGGAGCATAAGAACCGCCTTCATAAGCCTTGTTGAGTCCGGCAATGCTGTAGCGGTAATCTTCTTTGGTAGGAATCAGTTTGGTGTCGACCTCGAGATAACCCGTAAGCGTATACGGCTGGATCACGACTTCCTCGAGCGCTATCGCCTTTTCGGTAAGTTGTACCGTCGTAGTTTTGTTTTTCACCCAGTCATTGGTGACGCGAACCTTGATCGGCTGGAACCCGATAAGTGAAAAGTGCAAAGTGTCGTTTACCTGAGCCTCGATCTTGAAACGCCCGAATTCATCGGTCATCGCGGTCTTGATCTTGTTGAGGTTGATGATGTTCACGCCGTTGAGCGGCAACTTCGTGGTCTCGCTAGAGGCAATACCCGAAATCATTTGCGGCTGCTGTTCGGTCTGGGCGAAAACGCTGAACGTCAATAGAAAAAAAAGTAGTGCTGTAAACGATCTCATGTTTGGTTTTAAAGTGTTAAAAGTAGTAAATCGAGCCAAGATTCACAGTGGGTTGGGCGTAATTATTAATAAATTAACAACTCTATTTGGGCGCAGGGTTCAAGGTTCAAGGTGCAGGGTGATCGTGGTTGGAATTTGGTTTTGGGCGTTGCGCCGGATCATCAACTGGCTTTGAACAAATTTCTTGCCGGCGCCGGGCTATCCGCTGTATCTTTTGTTCGGCTGCTGTCGCGCCGCCCAAAAGGATGCCGCTGCAAATGCGGAGCATTCACCGAACACCTATGTAAAATATAGTTTAGTGAGGTAATCCCTAACGCGGGGGAAATCTCAAATTCCAAATTCCAAAATCTAAAATCTAAAATCCAGATGTGTCTGTTAAGCGCCAAACTTGTCGACTAGTAACAAAGCTTTAAAAAGCAAAAAGTCCGGAGCGAAGCCCCGGACTTTTCTATAAGTAATCTACTTGGAATTTGATACTTGGAATTTCAAATTTCAAATCAGTCTTTTCTCGTGCGACGTGGCTTCGGCGCATCAGCACCTTCCGAACGTCTTGGCGCTCTCGAAGTAAAGCTGTCCGGGCGTCTTGACGACGATTCTCTCGAAGAGCCGAAGTCTTTTTTGCTTCCGAATTCTTTCTTGGCTCCGAATTCCTTCTTGCCGCCAAAATCTTTCTTGCCGAAACCTTTGTCGTTGCGGAATCCGCCGTCTTTAGAACGCGAGAAGTTGCCCGATTTGCGTCCGCCGTGATCGCGTCGGCCTTCGTTTTTGTCGAAACCGTCGTTCTTGGAGATTTCCACATTCACGCGTCGGCCTTCAAGAGTGATGTTGTTCAAGGTTTCCACTACGCGTTCTGTGTGCTCGGCGTCGGTGTTGAAGAAAGAGAAACCTTCTTTTACATCGACTTTGTAAACATCGTCACGTCCCAAATCGAGAACTTCCTTGAGGAAATCCTTGAGTTGCATCCAGTTGAAATCGTCGCGCGACCCAATGTTGATGAAGTAACGCGTTCCGCCACCCGAATGGATCTTGGCCTCGCGCGCTTCTTTTGGCGTCTGTGCAGACAAATCGCGTGTGTTTTTGTAATAGCTGATGAATCGGTTGAATTCCACCGAAACCATTTTCTTGATAAGCTCTTCTTTGGTAAGATCGTTCATGACCTCGTAAATCGCCGGAAGATAAGTGTCGATCTCGTGATCCACTTCTACATCCTTGATCTTGTTGGCCAGGTGAAAAAGCTGGATCTCGCAGATCTCGATACCAGACGGAATCGTCTTTTCCTCGAATTTCGCCTTGATCATCTTCTCGATCGTGTGGATCTTGCGCACCTCGCTCTTGGTCACGATCACGATAGATGTTCCCAATTTTCCGGCACGGCCCGTACGGCCCGAACGGTGGTTGTACGTTTCCACGTCATCTGGCAACTGGTAGTTGATTACGTGCGTTACGTTGTCAACGTCGATTCCGCGTGCGGCAACGTCGGTAGCGACCAACATCTGGATAGCGCGTCCGCGGAAAGATTTCATTACAGAGTCGCGTTGCGCCTGAGACAAATCTCCATGCAAAGCCGCTGCGTTGTATCCATCTTCGATCAACTTTTCCGCTACTTGCTGCGTATCGCGTTTCGTACGGCAGAAAATAACCGAGAAAATGTCCGGGTTGGCATCGGCAAGGCGTTTCAAAGCCTCGTAACGATCGCGGGCGTTGATCATGTAGAATTCGTGAGAAACCGTAGTAGAACCAGAATTTCTAGTTCCAACAGTGATTTCCTGTGGCGAATTCATGAACTCTTTGGCAATGCGCGCCACTTCGGCAGGCATCGTAGCCGAGAACAACCAAGTGTTTTTCTCGTCTGGAGTCGTAGACAAAATAGAGACGATGTCTTCGTAAAAGCCCATGTTGAGCATTTCGTCGGCTTCGTCAAGGATGCAATAGTTGATTTGGGTAATGTTCACCAAACCGCGGTTGATCATGTCCTGCATACGACCAGGCGTAGCAACGATGATCTGTGCACCGCGTCTTACTTCACGAGCTTGTTCGGTGATCGACGCACCACCGTAAACTGCTACGGTGTGCAAACCTTTCACGTACTTGGCGTAAAGCTTGATCTCGTTGGTGATCTGGAGGCAAAGCTCGCGCGTTGGCGCCAGAATCAAAGCTTGTGTGTTCTTGTTGGCAGGATCGACCTTCTGGATAAGCGGGAAACCGAAAGCGGCTGTTTTACCTGTCCCGGTCTGCGCTAGCGCAACGATGTCGGTATCTTCAGCGAGCAATAGGGGAATCGCCTTTTCCTGTACTTCCGATGGGTTTTCGAATC
>JBCNQO010000518.1:0-2500 GCA_039592825.1 Flavobacterium sp. | reverse complement strand
TTTCCGTTCTCGAAACTACCGCCCGAAGTCGCGTAAGTCTTGTCGGTTCTGCCTTTTTGGTTTTTGGTGAACACAATCAGTTTTTTGTCCGACAGGAAATCATCGGCAATCTCAACCGCCTTTTCCAGATAACCGCCGCCATTATCGCGAAGGTCGATCACGATTTCTTTCGCGCCCGATTTCTTGAGTTTGGACAAACCATCGGCAAACTCGTCATAAGTCGTTTCGGCAAAGCGATTGATTCTAATGTAACCGACTTCCTGATTCAACATCGTGGCCACGTCGACAGACTTTATCGGAACGATGTCGCGAGTGACGTTCACCTTGAAAGTTTTGCCCGTACTTTTGCGGAAAACCGTCAATTGCACCGACGAACCTTGAGCGCCTTTTAGTTTGGTGAACAAACTGTCGGTTGGCAATTTTCTTCCGAAAAGCTTGGTTTTTCCGGCGTACATCAATCTGTCGCCCGGCAAAATTCCCGCCTTTTCACTCGGTCCATCGGCAACCGGCATGATCACCGCGACCGTGTCCTTGTACATATAGAAATTAACGCCGATTCCCACAAAATCACCTTTCATGCTTTGGGCGACTTCTTCCTGTTCGTCGGGAGAAATGTAGACAGAATGCGGGTCGAGCTGCGCCAGAATGTTGTTCACGGTCAAATCGACGATAGAATCGGTATTGACCTTATCGACATACTCGTTGTCTATGAAATCGATGAGCCGATCGAGCTTGTTCTTGTGCATGCTCGCCTTTGGAGTAAGCGCGCGCGTAGGGAAATTGAGCATGCCGCCAATGAGGATTCCCAAAGCCAAGACTCCGAACAACAAAATCGGCAGATATTTCAGGTTGCTGTTCTTCATTCGTCGAGATTCGAGATATGATCGGTGATTACGCCCGCTTTCTCAAGAAACGCAATGCCCGAATTGTCTTTGTAAGCTTCCTGATAAACCACGCGAGTAATGCCAGCCTGATGGATCAGTTTACTGCATTCGCGGCAAGGCGACATCGTGATATAAAGCGTTGCGCCTTCTGCAGATTGCGTCGATCCGGCGACTTTCAAAATGGCGTTTGCCTCGGCGTGCAAGACGTACCAATGCGTGAGTCCGTCGGCGTCTTCGCAGTTGTTCTCGAAACCCGATGGCGTTCCGTTGTATCCGTCGGAAATGATCATTCGGTCGCGCACGATTATCGCGCCTACCTGTTTGCGTTTGCAGTAAGACAATTGGCTCCATTCACGGGCAATCCGCAGATAAGCCTTATCGTATTTGTTCAATTTTACTTCTTCCATTTACTTGAAAACGTCGCTTCCCAAAATCATCGGAACCACAACCCCAATGACAAAGGCCGAAACCACCAAAGCGTAATCGCGTTTGTTGAATCTGAAGAAATTCTGCAAGACATAAGAGAAGATCAAAGCCACCAGAACCACAATCAGTTGGGCGATTTCGATGCCCAGAGCGAACTCGAGCAAAGGTACTAGCTTTTCGGATGCGCTTCCTGGTAAAATTGACTTAAAATAATTGGAAAATCCGAGGCCGTGGATGAGTCCGAAAAAAAGCGTGATAAAGCCCACAACGCTTATGTTGTCTGACTTGGCGGTCTTTCCGGCGGTGAACAGATGGAAAGCGGCCGTAATGAGAATTGTTATCGGAATCAAAAACTCCACGAGACTTGCCTTTATGGTGACGATTTCGAAAACCGACATGATAAGCGCCAAAGTATGTCCAATGGTAAAAATCGACACCAAGAGCAATAATCGCTTCCAGTCTTTAAAGGCATAAGGCACGGTGAGCGCGATCAGGAAAAGTACGTGGTCGTAGGCATTGATGTCCAATACGTGTTTTAGACCCGTTTCGAGGAAGATTTGGAATTCAGACATAAAATTGTGTTGCGGACTAGAAGAAATCCCGTTGTTTGGCAATCGTAAACATACGAAATTTCCTAAAATCCTGAATTAGCAGGTTCTCACAGCAAACGGAAATGCCTCGCAATTTGTTGGATGGAAACGTTCATTTTTTCTTAAATCCCGATGTTAAAATTTGAAATACGGCTTATATTTGCAGCTGTTTTAAAAACACTTACTATGTCATTTTCCGATTTATTCGACAGCGGTTTTAAAGATAGGAACAAAGGTCACTTCGCATCGATCGTGCGCGTGGCTCTTGAAAACGGACACTTGAGCGAAGAGGAACGCGCCTTTTTGGACCAGCTTGCCCACAGACTCGAGATTTCTGCCGAGGAATACGCCGAAATCCTTGAAAACCCTAAGAAATACCCGATCAATCCGCCGTATTTGCACACGCAGCGCATCGAGCGTTTGTACGATTTGTCTCGCATGGTTTACGCCGACCACGTTTTGGGTCCGAAGCAGAAAGAAATCCTTACGCGTTTTGCACTTGCCCTTGGTTTTACGCCTGGAAACGTGAGCTTCATTGTTGACAAAGCCTTGTCTTTGCTCGTTTTGAACGTCGATTCGGATACTTTCGTTTACGAAATG
>JBCNQO010000517.1:0-2501 GCA_039592825.1 Flavobacterium sp. | reverse complement strand
ATTTCATCATCAGCCAGGCGAAAATCGACACGAAAAAACCGCCGAGCGCGTAGTAAGCGAGCGAAAAGAACGAATGCAGCATTCGCCTTAATTGGATCGGTGCGAACCCTTTTTTGCGTCGGGCGAAGAAAACCCAGCGGAAAAACATCGGATACAAAACGAAAATCATCGCGCAAGCCGCAAAAACGCCAATCAAAGCTGCCGAGGAAATGGACTTTAGCGACGGATGTCCGGCAAAAATCAAAGCGCCAACGCCCAAAATTGTCGTAATCGCCGCGAGAATGATAGACGTTCGGTAAACCTTGCGCTCGTCGCGACCGTCGGTGTATTCTTTTTGCAACGCACTCGTCATGAAAATCGTGAAATCGACGCCGTGACCAAAAATTAGTGTACAAACAATTGTGCTGAAAATGTTCAATTCGAGTCCGAAAATGCCCATGACGCCGGCCGTAACCAAACCGGTCAAAACAATTGGAATCGTCGCCACAAGTACGATTTCGATGCGTCGGAAGAACACGAAAAGTATTGCTATCACAGCGATAAGCGAATAATCGACGAGGTTGTTGAAGTCGTCTTTGAGTTGCGTGAGAAAACTTTCGTTCATTTCCTGACGGTCGATCGCGACCACATTTTTCTTGGCCGAAACCGATTTTACGAATGCATCGCGTTGTCCGTTCGACACTTTCACCAAAGACGAAACCGTGTAAAAACCATCTTTGTCGGCAAGGAATTCGCCCAATTGCAAAGCTTGGATTCTCTTCAAATCGGCTATCGAGATCGGTTCGAACTGACGCGTAAGCTGTCGGTAAAAAGGTTCGTACGTATTGAACTTGAAGCCGACTTTCTCGCCTTCGGAAACGAATTTTTCCCTTACATATTGCATTTTTTCCACCGTCCAGAATTCGTTCCAGCGCTCGATTTTTTGTTGTTGTTCGGATGTCGGCAAAACGATTCCTCCGACAGAACTGAAATTGAGGATTTTGCCCGATTTTTTGTCCGAAGCCAAATCAGAAAACAACTTCGAATTATTGGCCAAAGCCTCGTCCTGACTGTTTCCGTAAGCCGCGACATAAATCGTTTTGGACGTTAAGCTGGAATTTTTCTCGAGCTGTTTTTCCGCTTGACGGATATCTTCCGGAATATAATTGAGTTTGGAAAGATCGGCGTCGAAATCGACATCTCTCGAAGTGAAAAAACTCACGACCACAAGCGCGACGCAGCCTAGAATGAGCCATTTGTTGCTATCGAACGAAAATCCGGCGGCCTTTTCGATAAAATTTTCTTTGTGAACCGACGCATCTTTCTTCGGATTGTACAAATGTGGCACGATCAAAAGTGAGAAAAACGCCGAACCCATAACTATCGCTGCGGCAAAAATTCCCAAATCGCGCAAAGCTTCCGATTTCACGAATAGCAGACACAAAAACGCCAAAGCCGTCGTCGAAGAGCTCATGAACAAAGGCTTCGTGATAATCTCGTAAGTGTGTTTTACGTCGGCGTTGTGCTTGTAATGCGTGAGAATGTGCAGCGAATAATCGATCGTGATCCCAATCAAAATCGCCCCGATTCCAAGCGAAATCGCCGAAATCGTTTCCTTGACGAAATACAGAATGGTCAAAGCGAACAACGCTCCAAAAATCGTCGGGATAAAAACAATGATTGGAATCGTGATTTTTCGGTAAAAAACGATCAAAATCAACATTAAAGCGCTCATCGCCAGAATCGTCGTGATCATCACGTCGCCTTTGATTTGCGTGGCATTTGCAACTGCGATAAGTGGCGACCCGAAGTAACTTACGCTGGTTTTCGACTGATCGATCTTGTCTTTTATCGCGTAGAGTTTCTGCGAGAATTCCGCGTTTTTGTCGGCCTCGGTCGAAGCTTGATTGGGCGCGATGAACAACAAAAGCATCTTTTTGTCTTTGGTCATCACAAAGCCGTTCTCGAGTGTGAAATCGTCTCCAAGACTGAGTTGCTGCAGTTTTTTGAGTCCGATGAACGAAATGCCCAGCGGATCGCGTCTGATGAAATCTCCGGTAATCATTCCCGAAGGCGACAGAATCGAGCGGTAATTGGCGTCGACCGTGGCTTTTAAAGAATCGGCCGAAAGTTTGGCATCGATTTGCTTGTAGTCGGATTCATCCAGAAACAACGGCAGATTGTCGAACACAAAACCGATTGTCTCGTCTATGTTTTCTTCGGCGATCTTGCCTTGGATTTCCTTGTAGTAAGGCTTGCAAGATTTCTCGATCGAGTCGATGAAAATTTGAGCCGTTTGCTGCAAATCTTCGGGATTTCCGTCTTTTTTCGACTCGAAAATCACCGTGATCTTGTCTGCAAAATTGACTTGCTTCAAGACTTTTGCCGTAACGTCGAGCTTGTCATTTACCGGCAAAAGTTTCGTGACATCTTCCTCGAATTTCAATCGCGATCCGAAAAAACCGAAAACGCACAAAATCGCCAAAGCAATTCCCACCGAAATCGCCTTGTTCTTGCTCACA
>JBCNQO010000516.1:0-2504 GCA_039592825.1 Flavobacterium sp. | reverse complement strand
GATTTGAGCTGGCAGGCAACATTCCGCAATTCCGACGTTAAGGAATTCATCGAGAAACCGTTCGACTTGCTCATCAATTATTACGACACCGAGAAATCGGCTTTGCTCGTGGTCTCGAACCTGTCGAAAGCGGTCTTTAAGGTCGGATTCGCATCCGTAAGCAAAAAACTGAACCACTTCATGATAGACACGCATGCCGAGAATCACGAAGTTTTTATGTCCGAATTGTCCAAATATCTAAAAATACTTAACAAACTATAACCATGCAATCACTAATAGGAACAGGCGTCGCGCTCGTTACGCCATTCAAAAAAGACTTTTCCGTAGACGTGGAAGCGCTTGTAAGGATCGTCAACTTCCAGGTCGATAACGGCATCGATTACCTCGTAGTTCTAGGAACGACGGGCGAAAGCGCCACACTCACCAAGTCGGAAAAAGAGCTCGTGATCAAAACCGTGATCGACGCCAATAACGGTAGATTGCCATTGGTTTTGGGAGTAGGAGGAAACAATACGGCAGAAGTTGTCGAGGAACTCAAAACACGCGATTTGTCTGCTTTCGTGGCTGTGCTTTCGGTTTCCCCGTTTTACAACAAACCGACTCAGGAAGGTATTTACCAACACTTCAAGGCGGTTGCAGAGGCTTCGCCAGTTCCGGTAATCCTTTATAACGTTCCGGGACGAACTGCCAGTAATATGGCGCCTTCAACCGTAATCAGGTTGGCCAACGATTTCAAGAACGTCGTGGCGATCAAGGAAGCTGCGGGCGATATCGTTCAGGCGATGCGACTAATTCAGCACAAACCCCAAGGCTTTTTGGTGATTTCTGGTGATGACGCGATTACTTTGCCAATGACTTTGGCTGGCGGAAGCGGCGTTATTTCGGTAATTGCCGAAGGTTTCCCGAGACAGTTTTCTGATATGGTAAGATTTGCTCTCGACAGAAAAGTGGAAGAAGCCAACAAATTGCATTACGAACTGCTCGACGCCATCGACATGATCTTCGAACAAGGCAATCCGGCCGGGATCAAAGAAGTTTTCAAGACTTTGGGATTGAGCGAGAATACGGTGCGTCTGCCATTGGTGAGCGCGACCGAAGACCTTGCAAAACGCCTTTCTGACTTTACCAAAAAAGTGTCCGAAAACAGCAAAGTCACCGCCTGAAAAGCATCTGAAAATTAAATTTTGCCGTACTGATAATATGACTACCTTTGCGGTTGGTTTTCAAACGGCTGGAAACCTCGCAAAAATTATAGCATTTACCAACACCTGATGAAAAGATTTCTGATTCTGTTCCTGGCCTCGACACTCGCAATTTCTTGCAGTGAATACCAAAAGGCCTTGAAAAGCGAGGACAGCGGAGTAAAATACGCCGAAGCCGAAAAAAAATACGAACAAGGAAAATACTCCAAAGCGATAAGGCTTTTCGAGCAATTGGCGCCTAACTACAAAGGAAAGCCGCAAGCCGAAAAGATGTTCTATATGTTCGCCCAATCGTATTACAAGACCGAACAATATTACCTTTCGGGTTATCAGTTCGAGACATTTGCGGCGGGTTATCCAAGAAGCGAAAAAGCCGAAGAAGCTTTGTATTTGTCGGCGAAAAGCTATGCAAAACTTTCTTCGCGTTACAGTCTGGATCAAACCGATACGGATAAAGCG
This sequence comes from Flavobacterium sp., assembly GCA_039592825.1. GTDB lineage: Bacteria > Bacteroidota > Bacteroidia > Flavobacteriales > Flavobacteriaceae > Flavobacterium. The sequence goes on along the minus strand of JBCNQO010000516.1, from coordinate 843 downwards.
GTAGACAAATTGCAGGCGTTCATAGACAAATATCCAGATTCGGATTACCTAAAAGAAGCCAACGAGACCATGAAAGGTCTTCGCGAAAAGCTAGAGAAGAAAGCTTATTTGATCGCTTATGGTTATAATAAGATTTCCGATTACAAATCGGCGATTACGGCTTTTGACAATTTTGTCGCCGATTACCCGGGAACGATCTACAAAGAAAGAGCTTTGTATTACAGACTTGATTCGACTTATAAACTGGCGTTAAACAGTATTCCATCCAAAATGGAAGAACGTCTGAACCAGGCAAAGGGAGCTTACACGACCTTGCTTAAGGCGTATCCGGAATCAAGCTACAGAAAAGAAGCCGACGACATGTTGGCCAAAATTGAAACAGACTTAAAACAATTTGCTAAATAAGAAACCATGGATTTAAAGAAGACGACTGCTCCGGTAAACACCGTAACCTACAACAAGACACAATTGGAGGAAGCTACCGGAAACATCTATGAAGCGATCACCATCATGGCCAAAAGAGCGAACCAGATCAACTCCGAGATCAAGAAGGAATTGACCGATAAATTGGAAGAATTCGCTACATACAACGACAGTTTGGAAGAGATTTTCGAAAACAAGGAGCAAATCGAGGTTTCGAAATTCTACGAAAAACTTCCAAAGCCGCACGCTTTGGCGGTTCAGGAATGGACTGAGGAGAAAATCTACTATCGCGACACTACAAAATAAGACGGAATGTCGGTTTTAAGCGGAAAAAAAATCGTTCTGGGCATTTCCGGTGGGATTGCCGCTTACAAAACAGCCTCGCTGGTTCGGCTTTTCATAAAGGCCGGAGCAGAAGTG
>JBCNQO010000515.1:0-2508 GCA_039592825.1 Flavobacterium sp. | reverse complement strand
TGGATCGACAAGCCAGGCACCGATAGCCCAGGGCAGCGCAACGCCCATGGTTTGTTGTCCGTTAGAAATCATGATTTGACGCGCACGGAAGGTGTTCGGCCACGTTGCTCATGATCTGCTTTACGTGGAAAAGGAACTGTTCGTCGTTGTTTTTGAACGACGTATTGAACCAAAAAACCTGAACGAGAATGATTCCGATTAGGGACAAACTCATAAGAACGACGAGCAATCGGAAAAACAACTTATTCATTAGTCACAAAATTAACATTTTAACATTTAGACGTTCGATGGATTAACCAAACATTAACATCCGGCCCAAAAATTATAGTTTTTTCAGAGTTTTAAGGATTTCACCGACAGATTGCCTTGTTGTTTCGAGGTCGATATTTTCTATGGAAAAGTCACTGAGCGACACTTTCTTATCGTCGCTCCACTGGCTTTCCATGCGACTTATCACGGCTTGGCGATCTACTCCATCGCGAGCCATGACGCGTGCTATTTTTGTTTCGAAAGGCGCCGTGACGGCAATGATCTTGTCGCAGTCTTTGTAGCTTCCGCTCTCGAAAAGAATCGCTGCTTCGCGTATAACGAACGGTGCATCGGTGAATGCTTTTAACCAAGCCTTAAAATGTTCTTTAACAGCCGGATGCACGATGGAATTAAGAAGTTCGAGTTTGGATTTGTCCGAAAAGACGATACCCGAAAGCTTCTTCCGGTCAAGTTCGCTTCCGACATAAATTTCGTCTCCGAAAGCCGTTTTCAGACGCCCGACAATTTCAGGCAACTTCATGACTTCTTTGGCCGCGTCGTCTGCATAATACACCGGAACCCCGAATTCCTCGAAAAACTTCGCGACCGTAGATTTGCCGCTTCCTATTCCGCCCGTGAGTCCGATTATTTTTGTCATTTTCTAAAGAATAGTTCGGGAAATGCCGATTGCGGTTTTTGTTTGAGGATCCGGACTTTGAACAGCGATTTAAGAAAACCCGTGCCGTATCCGTAGAATTGGATGGCGATCGCGACTACCGAGTAAAGCCCGATCTTGAAGTTGTTCTGAGTTGCCGACAAAACGAACGCAAAGGCGAAATAAAGCACATAAGCGAATAGGAAATGCCAGATTCCGAAGAAGGCCAACACAACAGAAACCGGGATTCCAAGGATGAAAACCGAAGGCGCGAAAAAGGTCAGTTTGGAATATTTCGGATACCAACTGTCCAGAATAGGGCGCGCTTTCCCGAATTTGTTCACCTGAATGTAAAATTTGTTCCAGTCGATGCGACGCTTGTGAAAAACGCCCGCGCGCGCAAAAAGACGTGTTTTGAAACCCATTTCCCAAAGCCTTATCGACAAATCGGGATCTTCTCCTGGGTGGATGTTCCCAAAACCTCCCGAAGCCTCGAACGCTTTTCGAGACAATCCCATGTTGAAACTTCTGGGCTGGAATTTGTCGAGCGTTTCCGAACCGCCGCGAATGCCGCCAGTGGTCATGATCGAGGTCATGGCAAAGTTGATGGCTTTTTGAACATCAGAAAACGATTCATGGGCCGCATCGGGTCCGCCAAAGCAGTCGACGTAATGCTTCTCGAGTTCCAAAGCAACGATGCTCAGGTAAGATTTCGGGATAAGGCAATCGGAATCGAAAATCAGGAAATAGTCGCCAATGGCTTTCTGCATCCCGAAATTGCGAGAATCGCCCGGACCCGAATTGGGTTTGTCGTAATACGAGATCTGGAGTTTACTGCTGTAATTTTCCACCACGTCGCGGCACGGGATACTCGATCCGTCTTCTATGACCACGACCTCGAACGGCAGTGTAAAATCTGTTTGGGACAAACTTTCGAGAAATTCCCGCATTTCGTCGGGACGATTGTAAACCGGCACTATGACCGAGAAATAAAGCGGCTTCATGTTAACAAAGATAACCTTTAGAAACGAAAAAGCCACCCGGTCAAGAGTGGCTTCGATTCGATTTTTTAACAATTACTGCTTGATGAGCTTCACTGTTTGGGTAGCGTTGCCCGAGGTCACTTTCATGAAGTAATTTCCGGTAGGAAGCGATGAAAGGTTGACTTGTGCAGACGTTGCACCAACTTTCTGTACTAGCAATTGTTGCCCCAGATTGTTCAGGATCGCTATTTCGGAAATTTCCCCTTCATAACTTACCTCGATCTCGTCTTTGGTCGGATTCGGGAAATAACGCAAAGCAGAGTTGCGGAAACCCGGGTTGCCCAAAGAGGCGTCGTATGCAGCTATCTTAAAAGTTCCGAACGTATCGTTGGCATATTCCCAAACTCGTGCATACACTGTGCTTCCCGGTGTAAGATTGGTAAGTTCCAAAACCGAGAAACCATTGTTCCCCTGATCGTCGTTACAGCCCAAAGTAGTGAGGCCACCGCCGCAACTTCCGGAATAGGCCGACATGGCCGTATCGATAAGGTTTGATCCCGGATCTGCCTGTGTCTCGAAAGTAAGGCTTCCGCTGGCCGGAACGACCGCGCTGAACCAAAC
>JBCNQO010000514.1:0-2521 GCA_039592825.1 Flavobacterium sp. | reverse complement strand
GCTGCACGCTCCAAATGTTCGGGCCGCGTAACGCCTGTATTTTCAGGATTTTCATTGGTTTGGTTTTATTAGAATTCTGTTTGTGGATGTTTTGAAATTGAATAAAAATCACAGTATTTTAGTTAAAACTGTGAAAGCATCTGCCTAAAATAGCAGATTTTGTGGTCTGGGCAAAATTATTTGGTGTTAAACAAGCGTATTTTCTGACGTTTTGGCCTCGCATCAGAAAATGCTTCCAAAAGAGACGATAAATATAGGGTTTCAACTGGTTTTGAATCAGCAGGTTGAAAACAAAAACGGTACTTTTCGCGTTTTAAAATCGGGGCGTTTTGGCATTTATTGCTACTTTTACCGCCTCCAAGTTTATCGGAATACAATGGAAATCAAAGGAAAACTCATCATCATAGGCGGTGCCGTCGACAAAGGTAGTTTCACAGAGAACGACATCGACGTCAGCGCCAGCAAGAATATCAACTTTTTTGAGACCGGAATCCTCAAGCGCATCATCAACGAGTCCAAACACAAGGAAAACTCGAGGATAGAAATCATAACAACGGCTTCAAAAATCCCAAAAATCATCGGGCCCGAATACGTGAAAGCCTGGGATTATCTGGGTGCGAAAAACGTTGGTGTACTTTATATCGAGAAGCGCGAACAAGCCTCAGAAGCCGAAACGCTCGAGCGCATCAAAAATGCAGATGTGGTCATGTTCACAGGCGGCGATCAATTGCGATTGACGTCAATTTTGGGTGGAACGCCATTTCATGATTTGTTGCTGGACAAATACCACAACGAAGATTTCATCTACGCCGGAACGTCTGCCGGAGCCGCGGCCGCATCGAATTCCATGATCTATCAAGGAAGCAGTTCAGAAGCTTTGCTAAAAGGCGAGGTCAAGATCACCTCGGGACTTGGCTTTATCGACAGCGTAGTTATCGATACACATTTCGTGCAACGCGGACGCATCGGTCGTCTGTTCCAGGCCGTTGTAGGAAACCCGAAAGTTTTGGGAATAGGACTTGGCGAAGACACCGGATTGTTGATTACAAATGGAAGCGAAATGGAAGCGATTGGTTCAGGACTCGTAATTTTGGTGGACGGACGCGAAGTCAAAGACACCAATCTCACGCAAGTGGAACTCGGCCAACCCATTTCGATCAACCATTTGGTCACGCACGTCATGAGCCAGTTCGACACTTTCAACCTCAAGACTTACAAGATGCAGATCCAGTCTTCTCAATATGCCGAGGATTTGGGCATCCCAACTGATTAATTGATAATTGACAATTGATAATTAACAATTAAAAATTGATAATGAATATTTGGCGGGTCTGGTGTTTTTTCTTCAGACTCGTTTTTTTTTGCACCTTGCACCCAGAACCTTGCACCCATACTATGAAAATAATCATCCACGGAGGTTTTTTCTCCGAATCGTCCACCAACAACGAAACCAAAGTCGCCAAGCAGGAAGCTTTGAAGCGAATCGCCAAACAATCTTTCGAGTTTTTGAAAGACAATTCGGCTCTCGAGACTGTCGTGCACGCCGTTTGTTTGCTCGAAGACGACGAACTTTTCAACGCCGGAATCGGTTCCCAGATCCAATCTGACGGGAAAATCCGCATGAGCGCGGCAATCATGGACGGAGATTCCAAGAAAATGAGTGGCGTGATCAACATCGAAAACGTCAAGAATCCGGTTCAGGTCGCGCAACTTTTACTCGATTCAGACGACAAGGTTTTGGGCGGAGAAGGAGCAAACACTTTCGCGAAAAAACTTGGCTTCGAAGAATTCTCTACCGAAATCCCGCAAAGACGCGCCGAATACGAAGCCAAAAAAGCGCCAACAGGAACAGGAACGGTCGGTTGTGTTGCGCTGGATCAGCACGGACGCATCGCCGTGGCGACTTCCACGGGCGGAAAAGGTTTCGAGATTCCGGGGCGCATTTCCGATTCGGCTACCGTGGCGGGCAATTACGCGAGTGAAAATTGTGGCGTAAGTTGCACCGGAGTAGGCGAGGATATCGTCTCGGGCGCGGTCGCAGCCAAGATCGTGACGCGCGTCAACGACGGATTTTCGTTAAAAGACGCCTTCGCCAAAACCTTCGAAGAACTCAAACCGTTCGACGGATTCGCAGGCGCAATCGCGATCGACAAACACGGCAATATTTTCCATCAGCACTCGCATCCAAAAATGGTTTTCGCTTCTTTCGACGGGGAAAACATTGAGGTTTTTGAATAGGGAATTGTGATCGGGAACAAAATTTAAACCATTAAGAAGTTAAGGTTAGTTAAGTTGTTTAGCGTATAAAGCCTTAACTTTTCTTAACTTCTTAATGGTAAAAATATATCTTCGGCAAAATTTCTCAAGGATCTGGGCGTTGCGCCGGATCAAAACCTGTTTCCATTTCGACAAACTTGCCGGCGCCGGGCTATCCGCTGACCCGAGCGAAGCGAATGGTTCGAACACCTTCGATAAATATTATCGTGTGAGAAAATCTTTTGCATTAACTGTTTGTTTGAAA
>JBCNQO010000513.1:0-2524 GCA_039592825.1 Flavobacterium sp. | reverse complement strand
GGTAAAATTTACACCCACGGAGCCGTCGAGAACATGACGCAGGTAATTCGCCAAATGGTCGATTTACCGCCAACAGAATTAATTACGAGAGACACCAAAAAGGAAGATCTTTTAGGAAACATTGTGGTCGCACCGCCAAGTGCGCACGGTTCGATATGGCTGCGGAAAATGTCGCCTTTCGTAACCGCAACGGCTTCTGGCTGGATGGCCTTTCGAGGCGCTAGAGCCAGACGCGCCATAGACAAAGGTTTCGTATTATCCGATCACTGCGATTGGTACGGCTTGCTCGATTCCATAAAAGCCACGGGGTGCGAAAAAGTGATCGCGACACACGGCTACTCGGACATTTTTTCGCGCTATCTGCGGGAAGAATTGGGCTACGACGCCAGAACCGCCAAAACGCAGTACGAAGGTGAATCGGCTGAAATGGGCGCGAGCCATGAAGGCGATGAAAACAGCGAGAAAGAATTGGAAGACGCACCAGAAATCAAGGTCGACGAAAACCTCAAATCGGAGAAAAGCATTCGGACTTTGCTGAAATAATGAATAGTTAATAATGACTGACAAAAGATGAATGCACAACAATAGTTCAAGATTTGTCGTCGGCTCAACGAATTATCAATTATTAATTATCAATTGAATTGAAAAACTTCGCCAACCTCATAAAATCCTTAGATTCCTCGAACAAAACTTCGGTGAAAGTGGATGCGCTCGCGAATTATTTCCGGAATGCGTCCGACCAGGACAAAGTCTGGACAATCGCAATCCTGTCGCACCGGCGTCCGCCTCGTCCCGTGAACACGACTTTGCTTCGGCTTTGGGCAAACGAACTTGCAAACATTCCGCTGTGGTTGTTTGAAGAAAGTTACCATATAGTTGGCGATTTAGCTGAAACTATTGCACTCGTGATTCCAGCTACGAAAGAGAATTCCGACAAATCGCTTACCGAGTATATGCGGGAAATGATCGCGCTCAAAAAGAAATCCGACGAAGAAAAACGCGAGTATCTGCACAAAAACTGGCTGTCGCTGAATTACTACGAACGCCTGGTTTTCACCAAACTCATCACCGGAAGTTTCCGCATCGGCGTAAGCCAGAAACTCATGACGCGCGCGCTTTCCAAAGCTGTCGATGTCGACGAAGATCTTATCGCACACAAACTCATGGGAGAATGGAATCCCGATTCGGTCACGTTTCAGGAATTGATCCTCGAGGAAAAAAGTTCCGATTTCCTGTCCAAACCTTATCCTTTTTATTTGGCTTACGCGATTGAAGGCGATGTTTCGGATCTTGGAAAAGCCCAAGATTGGAGCATCGAGCACAAATGGGACGGCATCCGTTCGCAGTCGATAATCCGCGACGGGGAACTTTTTATCTGGTCGCGTGGCGAAGAATTGGTCACCGATAAGTATCCTGAGTTTCACGCTTTCGCGGATGCGATTCCAAACGGAACGGTGATCGACGGAGAAATTCTGCCTTTTCCAAATGGACAAATCGGAACATTCAATGATCTGCAGACGCGAATCGGACGCAAAACCGTGTCGGCCGCGATCCTGAAAACGACGCCTTGCATCATCAAAGCCTACGATTTGCTCGAGTGGAAAGGTGAAGACATCAGACAAATGTCATACGCGGAAAGACGGAAATTACTCGAAAAAATGGTTTCAGAAATCCCTAGAGACACAATCCCATTGCATTTGTCCGAAAGGATCTCACTGGATTCGTGGCAAGCGGTCGCGGCCGAAAGAGAACGTGCTCGCGAGATCCATTCCGAAGGTCTGATGCTAAAAAAGAACGATTCGCCTTATCAAGTTGGTAGAAAAAAAGGTGATTGGTGGAAATGGAAAATAGAACCATTGGCAATCGACGCCGTGTTGACATACGCCATGCGAGGCCACGGACGCCGTTCGAACCTGTTCACCGATTACACTTTCGCGCTGTGGCAGCAAAAAGAAGACGGCGAAAAAGAACTGGTGACGTTCGCCAAAGCCTACTCTGGCCTAACCGACGCCGAATTCCGTCAGGTAGACAATTGGATCCAACGCAACACGCTCGAACGTTTCGGGCCAGTGAGAAGCGTCACGCCAGAATTGGTTTTCGAAATCGGCTTCGAAGGAATCGCTTTGTCCAAACGCCACAAAAGCGGTGTCGCCACGCGTTTCCCGAGAATTCTGCGCTGGCGCCACGACAAAAAAATCGACGACGCGAATTCCATCGAAGATCTAAAAGCGCTGATTTGAAAATCCATTTCTCGATAAAAAAGTTACCGCGGATTAAAGGATGTCCGCAGAAAAGGAACTAAGAAAATCCTTTTTAATCCGCGAATCCGCGGCAAAAAAAGCAAATCAATTTTGTATAAAAAATACGTTCAGATCTGTGACCCGAACAACGTGAACTGACCGAAGGTAAAATCCAAAAAGCAAATGCGTAAAATCGTGAAGAGCAAACAATAAAATCCGTGAATCCGTGGTAAAAAATAAAACCGCGAACTGAGGAATTTCCGTGGTTTTAAACAAAAGCGAAA
>JBCNQO010000512.1:0-2527 GCA_039592825.1 Flavobacterium sp. | reverse complement strand
CAAAAGGAAGAAAACCAGTTTTTTCATGTGTGAATTTTTGTTGGCTCAAAAATGGTTAAACAAGACGCATCGACGGCTTTTAGCGTGTGAAGTTTAGGTTACGGCGCTTTTATGAAAACATTTCCGATTATGGTTAAACAAAAAATCCGGCGTAAACCGGATTCTGTATTAACTATTGTTGTGTAAAAGGACCGCTTACTTTTCCCGATAAAGGAATCGCGTTGCCTTCGCTATCCCAAAGTAAAACTCCGGAAGTCTCGACCTTATATCGCGATTGTCCCAGATCTGTTACCTTGATTGAACCTGAAACGCTGTTGTAAAATTTGTCGTCGGCATTGAAAGTTACCGAAGCGCGGCGGTCAACTCCACCGTCAAGTTGGTAAGTACCGGAAATTTTCGCCTGGTTTTCTGGATAGATCAGATAAAATTGCAACACCTGGTTTTCCGAAGCGATATCAGATTGGTGCCTCAAACTCAAAGTCGTCTGTTTTTTGTCTTCCTCAATTGCGTCTACCGTAGTAATCCAGGCTTTGGGCGTACTCTCGTACAATTGCAAAGGAACGAAAGCTTCGCCATTTACAAGGACTTCCGATTTGAGTACATCGTAGTTCGCGTTGTCATCATTGGAACACGCCAAGGCAAAAGGAAGCAGGAATAAGTAAAGGATTTTTTTCATAAGTCGTTGTTTTAGATGTCTTTCGAAACACAAACAATATGCCAACGAAAACGTTTTCAATAGAAAAAGCCGACGAATTGCCGGCCTTTGTATCTACTGTAGTTTTTTTATTTGTGGATGATCGCGTCCTGAATCACTTTCTGCATATCCTCACGAATGTTTTCCTTAGACAAAGTGTTGACCGAACTGTCTGGGAAAGTACGGTTGGAAAGGAACACGAAAATCGTCTCGGTTTCGGGATCGGCCCAAGCCATCGTTCCGGTGAATCCGGTGTGGCCGAAGCTTTTCATCGACACGCAATTGCAGGTTGGTCCGGCTTGTCCCGGAAGTTGCGGTTTGTCGAAACCGATGCCGCGTCTGTTGCCTTCCTTGAGGAAATAGGTGCTGTTAAAATCGTCGAAAGTCTTGGCGCTGAAGAATTGGTGACCGGCGTAATGGCCTTTCCACAAATACATCTGCATGATTTTGGCCACATCTGTAGCGTTCGAGAAAATTCCCGCATGACCCGCGACGCCACCTTCCATCGCCGCTTCCATGTCGTGAACATAACCTTGGATGATCTGGTAACGGAAATATTTGTCGTCTTCGGTTGGAGCGATGATGGATTTGTCGAACTTCCTTAGCGGATTGTACAAAGTGTGATCCATTCCCAAAGGCTTATAGATATTGGCCTGGCTCAATACATCGAGCGTCGTTTTGGTCGCTTTCTCGAGGTAATCTTTCATGATGATGAACGCAAAGTCGCTGTATTTGTACTCTCGTCTCGAAAGCAGTTTGCTGTTTGCGATGAACTTCATGATCGAGTCGTGGTAGTCGTTCCTGATGTAAAGGTTTTCGGCCACTTGCTTCGAGAAATTCTGGTCGTAAACCTTGCTATAGTAACGCGCGTCCGGTTGCTTCAGACTGTCGAGTGTTTTCTTGTAGAAAGGTTCCCAAGCCTGAAGTCTGGCGTAGTGCGAAAGCAGTTCTTTTATTCTGATATTTTTCTTGTCGGAATTCTCCAGAACAGGCAAAAGATCGCCCAATTTGCTGTCTAGAGTGATTTTGCCCTTGTCGTACTGTTGCATCACATTGGGCAAAGTCGACACGATTTTGGTCAGGGAAGCGATGTCGTACAAGTCGGAATTATTCACCTTGTTTACAGCGTCATACGTTTGGTAACCGAAAGCTTTCTGGTAAATGATTTTTCCTTTTCTCGCCACCAAAACCTGCATACCCGGAGCCATTCGCCCGTTGATCGCTTTGTAGGCCAGCATGTCGATTCCAGACAGTTTAGCCGAATTCACCCCAACGTTTTCAGGAGCCGTAAAACCAAGAACGTCTGCCGTTTTGGTGGTCAATCCGTCGCCCACTTTATAGTTCGTTCCTATAGAAACCGGAAGTTTCCCTTTGGAAGCAATCGCCCCGAAAATAAGTTCGGCCGACACGATTTGAGCCACATCGCTGTTCTGGTAAGAAACGATCACGCTCTTGAACTTCGACATATCGGTAATCGGCAAAAGCGCATAAGGCTTGGCGAAAACGTCCAGGATCACTTTGTTGTATTTCGCGATCGAATCGAGTTTGGCGCGTTCCTCTGGCTTGAAATCGTGGTTCTTCCACGCACCATCACTTTTATGAAAACCGACGATTACGGTAGTGTAATCCTTGAGTTTGGCCTGCATCAAATGGATGCTGTCGTCTGCGATTTCGGTGACTTCGGTATATTGCTTGAGCGTCGAGACGAACTGACGGTTGTTGTCGTCTCCCAATTTAACGTAAGCGATTTTCTCGTTCGCCAAATCTGTAATCGGCAAAACTTCGTTCTCGTTCTTGAGAACCGTGATCGCGTCTTCATAAAGCGAATACTGC
>JBCNQO010000511.1:0-2527 GCA_039592825.1 Flavobacterium sp. | reverse complement strand
GAACTTCGCATCATCGACACTTTGATCGGGTCGGGATTGGCTTTTGTGGCTAATTACTTTTTGTGGCCTTCGTGGGAATTTCTGAATGTTCCGTCCCATATCAAGAAATCGATCGAGGCGAACCGGAATTATCTCAACGAGATTTCGGAATTCTACAACCAGAAAGGCGAGGTGACGACATCGTATCGGCTTGCCCGAAAAAATGCGTTCATAGAAACCGGAAATCTCACGGCGTCTTTCCAGCGCATGCAACTCGAGCCTAAATCCAAGCAAAAACAACTGCCGCAGATCTACAAATTGGCGGTTTTGAACCACACTTTGCTGTCGGCTTCGGCTTCTTTGGGCACTTATATCCAGTCGCACAAAACGTCCAAGGCATCGAATGCGTTCAATATTGTCGCTCAAACGGTTGTACGAAATCTCGACCAATCGATAGCGCTTTTGAATCTTCAGGACATTGGTGACGAGGAAAATTCATCCGAAAAGACAGAACTCGCAATCCATTTTACCGAACTCAAGAACATCCGTACGCAAGAACTTCAGGAAGGTCATATGGCCGAAAGCGAGGAATTCCGGCTCAAAATGGAAGAAAGTCAGCTCGTGATCGAGCAATTGGTGAATTTGTCCGGACTGTCTGAAAACATTCTCAAAAGCGTAAAGAAATTGTTGTCTGACACTTAATTCACACAATAAATCGGGCGCAGACCCAAAATTTCGCGCATCCGATTAAAAATTTGCCAAATCTCGGCGCATCGAAAAACCAATGTGCATTTTTTGCGTATTTTTGCCAACGTTTTCGGCCAAATCCCGACTAACGAACTAAGATGATTTTACCTATCGTAGGATACGGCGATCCCGTTTTACGCAAGACAGGACAAGAGATTTCGGAATCTTACCCAGAACTCAAGCAATTGGTTCAGGACATGTACGACACTATGTACAACGCTTACGGCGTAGGATTGGCCGCGCCACAGATTGGGCTTGCGATACGCCTTTTCGTGATCGATACGTCGCCTTTTGGTGAAGACGAAGATCTTCCGAAAGACGAGCAGGAAGCTTTGAAGAACTTCAAGAGAACGTTCATCAACGCCAAAATGCTCAAGGAAGAAGGCGAGGAATGGGGCTTTAACGAAGGTTGTTTGAGTATTCCCGAAGTGCGCGAAGACGTGTACAGACACGAGAAAATCACGATCGAATACCAGGACGAGGATTTCAACACGAAGACAGAAGTTTTCGACGGATTGATCGCCCGCGTGATCCAGCACGAGTACGATCATATCGAAGGAATTTTGTTTACAGACAAAATTTCGCCTTTGAAAAAACAGTTGGTGAAAGGCAGGCTTCAGAAAATCATGGACGGGAAAGTGCGTCCGGATTACCGCATGAAGTTCGTCGGACCAAAGAAAAGCAGATAATCGACAATTGATAATTGACAATTGAGAATTAAAAATTAATAAGTAATAATTAATAACGGGGTTTGGGTCTTTTGACTTTCGACTTTCGACATTTGGACTAAAAATGAACATAGACAAAATTTTGGCGATCTCCGGAAAACCGGGACTTTTCGAACTTAAACTTCAAACGCGCACCGGATTCGTGGCCGAGTCATTGCTTGACGGCAAAAAAGTGACTGTTGGGCTTCGCAGCAATGTGAGCCTGCTTTCTGAAATCTCGATGTACACAGAAAGTGGCGAGAAACCGCTTGTTGAGGTTTTGCGCGCCATCGCGGTGAAAGAGAACGAAGGTGCGGCTCCGTCGTCTAAAGAAGACAACGCTACACTTTTGGCGTATTTCGGCGAGATCGTTCCTGATTATGACAAGGATCGCGTTTATGTTTCAGACATCAAGAAAGTTTTGAACTGGTACAACATTCTTCAGGCGAAAGGATTGGTTTCTAAAGAAGAGCCAAAAGCCGAGAAAGCCGACGCTCAGGTAGAAGAAACGGCTGCGGCCGAAGTTGTCGAGGAAAAGCCGAAAGCGGCCAAAAAACCAAAGGCTAAGAAAACCGAGGAATAGTTCCTGAGTGCAAGGTTCCTGAGTCTCTGGGAATCTGCATAACTTAATACAAATCCCGATTTCGTTTGAGGTCGGGATTTTTTATTTTTGGATGGATGCTTCTGGAAACGACGCGATCGCGTTAGGGATGGAAGCGGCATCCTTTTGCCGACCTGCAAGGTTTTGAGAACCTTGTAGGTCTTGGCAAAAGATAGAGAGGACAGCCCGGCGCCGGCCAATTTTTTAAACTGAAACACTTTTGATGATCCGGCGCAACGCCCAAAAAAAGAAGATGATGAAAAAATATTTACTGCTTTCGCTGATCGTAATCGCGGCTTTCTGCGTGGGATTCGGTACCAAATCTTTTCTCGTAAAATCGGCCACGACCGACGATTTCCGCAAGGTTACGGGCATTGGCGGGATTTTCTTCAAGTGCAAGGATCCGAAGAAGATGCGCGAATGGTACAAAACCAATTTGGGGCTTTCGACGAATCAATACGGTTGTGTTTTCGAGTGGCGACAGGCTTTGGAC
>JBCNQO010000510.1:0-2528 GCA_039592825.1 Flavobacterium sp. | reverse complement strand
CTTGGCCGTGCTTTTAAGTGTGTCGTAAATCCCGTCGATCGAATCGTCTTTCATAGACAATAGGAAACAAGACGACATTTGCGGTTTTGGCGTTCCGGCGTTGAACAACGTTGGCGTTGCGTGCGTGAAGAATTTCTTTGACATCAATTCGTAAGTCTCGATTGCCGAATCGATATCGTCCATGTGGATTCCCACAGAAACACGCATTAGCATGTGCTGCGGACGCTCTACGATCTTTCCGTTGATCTTCAACAGGTAAGAACGCTCAAGGGTTTTGAATCCGAAGTAATCGTAATTGAAATCGCGGTTGTAGATAATGGCCGAATCGAGTTTTTCGGAATTGTCCATAATCGCCTGATGCACTTCTTCGCTAAGCAAAGGAGCTTCCTGACCCGTACGCGGATTCACGTAATGGAACATGTCGCTCATGGTCTCGCTGAACGACTTTTTGGTATTCTTGTGTAGGTTAGAAACCGCGATACGCGCCGCAAGTTGGGCAAAATCAGGGTGAGTCACCGTCATTGACGCGGCAGTCTCGGCAGCGAGATTGTCGAGTTCAGACGTTGTTACTCCGTCGTAAAGGCCTTCGATTACACGCATGGCCACTTTTACCGGATCTACAAGGTCATTAAGCCCGTAGCACAAAATTTTGATTCTGTCGGTGATCTTGTCAAACATTACCGGCTCTTTCTTGCCGTCTCTTTTTACTACAAACATAAGGTCACTCTTTAGAGATTAATGAAAATGGTTTTGGTGCGGAAATGCGTTTTCCGGGCACATTGGAAAACCCCAGATCGCATCCGGGGCAATTGGCAAGGTTGTTTTCCCTGATTGGGAAAAGGGAATTCTAGAAATCGGCGTCGAAGCTGATTTTCTGTGAATCGGTATCGTTGTTCATCACGCCCGCTTTCTGGTATTCGGAAACGCGCTTCTCGAAGAAGTTCGTCTTGCCCTGAAGCGAGATCATGTCCATGAAATCGAATGGGTTGGTCACGTTGTAGACGCGGTCGCAGCCGAGTTCAACCAGCAAACGGTCTGTCACGAACTCAAGGTATTGCGTCATCAAGGTCGCATTCATTCCTATAAGGCTTACCGGAAGCGACTCGGTGATGAATTCGCGCTCGATATTCAAAGCGTCGACAATGATGTCTTTGATGCGGTTTTTCGGAACCTTGTTCACCAAGTGGTGGTTGTGCAAGTGTACGGCGAAATCGCAGTGAACACCTTCGTCTCTCGAAATCAATTCGTTAGAAAACGTAAGTCCTGGCATCAAACCGCGTTTTTTGAGCCAGAAGATCGAACAGAACGCGCCCGAGAAGAAAATGCCCTCGACGGCGGCGAACGCGATCAATCTTTCGGCGAATGAGTCAGACTCGATCCAGCGCAATGCCCAATCGGCTTTCTTTTTGATGGCCGGAAATACTTCCAAAGCAGTGAAAAGTTGGTTCTTCTCGACTTCGTCTTTCACGTAAGTGTCGATAAGCAACGAATAAGTCTCGCTGTGGATGTTCTCCATCATGATCTGGAATCCGTAGAAAAACTTGGCTTCGGCATATTGCACCTCGTTCACGAAGTTTTCGGCCAGGTTCTCGTTCACGATTCCGTCAGAAGCCGCGAAAAACGCCAGAATGTGCTTGATGAAGTACTTTTCGTCGGCGCTCAATTTGTTGTTCCAGTCGTTCAAGTCCTGGTGCAAGTCGATTTCTTCGGCAGTCCAGAAACTCGCTTCCATTTTCTTGTACCATTCCCAAATATCGTGGTGTTTGATCGGGAAAATTACGAAGCGGTTATTGTTTTCCTGGAGTATCGGTTCTATCGCTGCCATTGTTGTTTTTTCTTAGAGGATTTTAACAAAAATTTTTGTTTTTGTCGTGAATACAAAGATTGCCAATCGAGGCGGTTTAAAAAAGTCAAACTTTTCCACAATCGGGTGTAGTTTTTAACAAAATGCCATCGGCGAAAGCCTATTTTTATTAAACGCAAATCGTTGTAAAACAAAGGTTTGTAAATTGTTAATTTTCGCAATTGCCTGTAAAATCAGGTAGGTTGCAAATGAGTACGAAAACTGTTTCGGAAAAAAATCGGTCTTCTGAAATGATACGACTTTACACAAAAAGTGATTTTTGAGACGGAATTCGATTGTCGTTTTTCACCAGCTTATTTTTCCGGTTTGCACCGACGCTTTTTTGAGCGCAAAATCTATTTTTGGAACTATATAATATGTCGATATGGAAATCATCAGCAAAAGGGAATTCGGTCATTCGATCGAGAAATTATGGAAAGCGTGGACGAATCCCGATCATCTCAAAAATTGGTGGGGACCGAATGGCTTCACGAACACTTTTCACGAATTTGATCTCTCGGTTGGCGGCCGATGGAAATTCACCATGCACGGACCCGAGAAAGGCAATTACGAGAACGAGGTCGAATTCAAGGTGATCGAACCTTTGAAGCGACTCGAATGGGATCGCGTCACACAACCTTATTTTTATGTGACGGCGGTTTTCGAAAAAATGTCAAACGACAAG
>JBCNQO010000051.1:0-7519 GCA_039592825.1 Flavobacterium sp. | reverse complement strand
GGCACTTCCCTGAATTGGGGCATTCACGGCATTTCGTTCTGCCGCACCACGAACAACCTGATTGGCCGAATTGATGTCTTTTAAGTAGCGGCGACGTCCGGAAATCGTCGAAACGAAACCTTGTTCGCGCGCAATCTCGATCTGTTCGCTAATGAAGTTGCGAAGTTTCGGGTACGTTTTGTAGTAAGCGTCGATCAACGCCGCACTTTCACTTCTCGTGAGTGAAGTCTGGTTGCTCAAACCAAAGGCCGAAACGCCGTAAATGATACCGAAATTGACCGTTTTGGCATTACTTCTTTGTTCGCGCGTCACTTCTTCCAAAGGCACGTTGAAGACTTTCGCGGCCGTCGAACGGTGAATGTCTTCGTTGTTGCGGAAAGCGTCGATCATGTTTTCTTCTCCCGAAAGCGCCGCGATGATGCGAAGTTCGATCTGGGAATAATCGGCAGAAAGCAAGGTGTAATTTTCGTCTCTTGGAATGAATGCCTTTCGGATTTGGCGTCCGCGTTCGGTTCTTATCGGAATGTTCTGAAGATTAGGATTGTTCGAGCTCAAACGTCCTGTGGCCGCAACGGCTTGCATATAATCGGTGTGGACGCGACCCGTTTTGCCGCAAACCTGAGCCGGAAGCGCAGTTACATAAGTGCTTTGCAGCTTCACGAGTTGTCGCCAGTCGAGAATGTCTTTCACGAACGGACTCGAAAGTGCGAGATTCGACAGGATTTCTTCGCCCGTCGCGTATTGTCCGGTTTTGGTTTTCTTGATTTTTCCGCCGCCGATTTTCATTTTGTCGAACAGGATTTCTCCCAATTGCTTTGGCGAACCGAGGTTGAAAGTTTCGCCCGCGGCTTCGTAAATGCCACGCTCGAGTTTCTGGATGTCGTCGGCTAATTCCGTGGAAAGATTCGCCAGGAATTCGGTGTCGAGACGCACGCCTTCCATTTCCATGTCGGCCAAAACCTGAACGAGCGGCACTTCGATTTCGTCGAAAAGTTTCTTCGTGTCGGTTTTTTCGAGAATAGGAGCGAAGTGTTCTTTGAGCTGCAACGTCACATCGGCGTCTTCTGCGGCGTATTCCTTGATGTCTTCCAAGGCCACATCGCGCATCGTTTTCTGGCCTTTGCCTTTTTTGCCGATGAGTTCCTCGATTGCCTTTGGCGAATATTTGAGATATGTTTCAGACAAAACGTCCATATTGTGGCGCATGTCCGGATTGATCAGATAATGGGCAAGCATCGTGTCGAACAGTTTTCCCTTGACGGAAATGCCGTAATTCGACAAGATCTTGAGGTCGTATTTGAGGTTCTGACCAATTTTTTCGATCGATTCATTTTCGTAGAACGCACGGAATTTGTCGACCAAAGCCTGTGCGTCAGCCTGATTTTCGGGAACCGGAACGTAAAATCCCTTGCCTTTTTCCCAAGAAAACGAAAGCCCGACGAGTTCTGCCGTAAGCGGATCGATTCCCGTAGTTTCGGTGTCAAAACTCACCGAAGTCTGTTTGAGCAAATTGTTCACCAACAGTTTTATCGCAAAATCACCTTCTACCGACTGGTAGAAATGTTCGGTGTTTTCGAGCGTTGCGTAAGGATTTGTGGCAATCGAGTCGCCACCTTCACCGTGGATTTCGGCAAAAAGATCAAACTGCGATTCGTTCTTGACGATGGTTTTTGTAGGCGCGATTCCGCTGGTTTCTGCCGTTTGGTAGGTTTCGGTTTTATTGAAGAACAATTGGTTGAACTGCTCGGCCATTCTTCGAAATTCGAGTTCGAGGAAAAGCTCCTGAACCTTGTCGCCGTCTGGTTTGGTAAGCTCGTAATCTTCTTCGTTGAACTGCACATCGCAGTCGCAGATTATCGTAGCCAATTGCTTGGAAAGAATCCCGAGTTCTTTGTTTTCCTCGATTTTCTCCTTCATTTTGCCTTTAAGCTTGTCGGTGTTTTCGAGCAGGTTTTCCATCGTTCCGAATTCTGCCAGCAGCTTTTTCGCGGTGACTTCGCCAACTCCCGGAAGTCCCGGAATGTTGTCTACCGCGTCGCCCATCATTCCCAAAAAGTCAATCACCTGTTCGGGTCTTTCGATTCCGAAGCGCTCCAGAACTTCTGGAATTCCCCAAATCTCGATGCCGTTGCCAAGTCGCGCCGGGCGATACATAAAGATGTTTTCGGACACCAATTGAGCGTAATCCTTATCTGGCGTCACCATAAAAACCTGGTAACCTTCTTTTTCGGCTTGTTTGGCCACGGTTCCGATCAAATCGTCGGCTTCGCAACCGGCCAACTCGATGATGGGAATGTGCATCGCCTTGAGAATCTGTTGGATCCACGGCACGGCAATCTTGATCGCTTCTGGAGTTTCATCGCGGTGGGCTTTGTACTGCGGATACATTTCGGTGCGAACCGTACTGCCTTCCTTATCAAAAGCCACGGCCAAATGGTCTGGTTTTTCGCGTTTGATAACGTCCAGAAGCGAGTTCATGAAACCCAGAATGGCCGAAGTGTCCATGCCTTTGGAATTCACGCGCGGGTTCTTGATCAAAGCGTAATATCCACGGAAAATCAAGGCATAAGCGTCGAGAAGGAACAGTCTTTTTTGTGCTGACATAATCTTGTTTTGAAGGGAATCAAAAGTACGAATTCGGATCAGATTCTACACAAAAAAAGGCCGAGCTTGTGAAAACCCGGCCGTCCAAAAACTAACAAAAAACTAAACTCAGGCAATATTACTCTTTGACGACTTTGGCAATCGCAGTCTGTCCGTCGGTAAATTTGATTTTGATGATGTAAACTCCAGAAGTGAAACCAGAAATGTCGGCTTCGTTCGATTGGTATTCACCGACAATCCGTCCCTGAAGCGTCGTGAAGGTTAGGGCTTCCACGTTCGCCTCAGATTGGACGAAAATTCGGTTTTTGGAAGGATTCGGATATACCGAAAACTTGTTCTTGCTTAAATCAGGATTAGACAATGACGGTTGAACGTTCACGGAATACTCTTCGATTTGTCCGTAGTAAGCATAAGTGCAAGCGTCGAATTCGCCCGGTTCGTAAACGTTCCACATGTCTTTTGTGATGCGCATTCTCGTGGTTCCGACAGTTGCGTTTGCCGGAATTTCGATTGTTCCCGTCGCGGCGATTCCGTCGGTTCCATTTGAATCGGTAATTGAATAAGGATAATATTCCGAATCCATGTCAAAAACGCCATCGTGATTCCAGTCGATGAACACGCGAATATCGTGGCTAAAACCGCCAACCGTATTGCCTTCGACCGAAATTCCATAAGATTGACCAATGACAACGTTCGCCGTCATCGCAATAAAATCTTCATAAGCCGGAGTCGTATTCACATCTGCCGAAGTCTGGTTGTCGATGTTGGCGAAAACAACTCTGGAAATTGGCTCAACGTCCCATTCGACGCCAACTTCGCAATATTCCGGAGTTGAAGGCGCCAAAGCCGCACGCAAACATCTCACCGACGAACCTTGCCCGCGAACCGCGCCTGCGTCAGGATTCACGATAAAGTCGCTGTAGTAAAGGTATTTCGTGAAAGTCGCATTCGTGCTTGGCGTGGCGCTCCAATAGTAGCCGCGTTGGCCCACAAAAGCAAACGATCCGGTTTCTTTTCGCGATCCGGCTACGGGAAGTTTGAGGTTGCTTTGGAAAGCCGAAGCTATGTTCGTGATGTTTTCCTGGGCAACGATCGACGACCATTCGGCCTGAGTAGGAACGTGCCAACCATTTCCTAGCGCTTTGCAAGGATCGCAGCCGTTGGTTTCGGTCGCGGCCGATGGCGTTGCGGCATTCCAGGTGTCGGTGGTAAGTGGATTGCTCCACCAACCCGGACTTCCGATAATGAATTCATCCGAAGAAAATCCCAGCGGATTGTTTGGCGACGGAACCGAAGTCGTGGTTGCCGAAGTCGTTTTTTGGTGGCCGTCGGCGTGTCTTCCCCATTGGAATTGATCGCCAAAAGCGTTTGCGTCAGAAGCCGATTGCGCAACGGCGGTCGCTCCAAGGTTTTGTTGTAGCCAAATGTTACCATCGGCAGCTTTTACGATTGTATACGTTACGGTTTGTCCGGCGTAGTCGAATGTGATGCATCCGGTTTGACCTATTTGCTGTGGTTCGTTGCAATTTGTTTGTCCAAAGGCGCACGAAGTGACCAATGCGCTCAGGTAAAATAGAATTCTCATCATTTGCGAAGTTGTTTTTGCAAAGTTATATTTTATTTAGACTGAATAAAAATAATGATTTAATTAATGGGGATTTGAGGCGTTTTTAGCATTCGGCTTAATAGAAAGTCAGTTTTTTAACCGGATTTTTTGTGTCAACCGTCAATCGGCTAAAGAAAAATGAACGATTGAAAACGTTAGAGTGTTTTTTCGCGTTAATTTTCTCCAAACAAAAAATCCAATCGAAGTGTTGCTGTAGTAATTTGCGGGAAAATTTTTCCGGATGTTCCGTTGGATTCTCTTCGCTCTTTTCGTCGTCATCGTCGAAACTTATGCCTATCAAGCCTTTAAAACCGTAACGAAAGCAAAGTGGCTTTTGGTCGCTTATCAGCTCATCTCGCTGTTCGCCATTATCTATATCGTTTATCAATTCACCCAATTCGACCGAAAAGTCGGGCAGACGAAACTTACGTTGTTCACTTTGGGATTGGTGTTGATCATCTATATTCCGAAAATCATCCTGACACTTTTCATGTTTTTGGAAGACTTGGTGCGCGTCTCGGGAGCGTTCGTAAATCTGGTTACCAAAAGCCGCGAAGGAGATTTCCTGCCAGATCGACGCAAATTCGTGAGTACGATTGCGCTTGGCGTCGCGTCAATCCCGTTTCTTTCGCTGGCTTATGGCATGAAATGGGGCAAATACAATTTTAAGGTAATCCGTCAGCAGATCTTTTTTCCCGATTTGCCCGATGCGTTCGACGGTTTTACGATCACACAGATTTCAGACGTGCACTCTGGAAGTTTCGACGACAAGGAAAAGATCGAATACGCGATCAATCTGATCAACGAGCAAGAATCTGATATGTGCCTTTTTACGGGCGATATCGTGAATACGCACGCCAAAGAAATGTTCCCGTGGATCGATACTTTCAAGAAAATCAAGTCTTATCGGTACGGCAAATATTCGGTTTTGGGTAATCACGATTATGGCGAATATATCGATTGGAATTCCCAAAAGGAAAAAGACGAGAATTTCCAGGCAATCAAGAATCTTTACGGACAAATCGGTTTTGACCTGATGCTGAATGAGCACAAGGTCATCGAGAAAGACGGACAAAAGATTGCTCTCGTTGGCGTCGAAAATTGGGGCCGAAATTTCAAGCAGGTTGGCGATTTAGGGAAGGCGTCGGCGGGTTTGACCAAAGACGATTTCAAGATACTCATGTCGCACGATCCGTCGCATTGGGACGAAAAAGTGCAGCACGATCCGAAGCATTACCAACTTACTTTGTCGGGGCATACGCACGGTTTGCAGTTCGGTATCGAGATTCCGGGATTCATCAAATGGAGTCCGGTGCAATACGTTTACAAGCAATGGGCCGGATTGTACGAAAACCTTGGCCGTTATGTTTACGTGAACCGCGGTTTCGGCTTTCACGCTTATCCCGGACGCGTGGGCATTTGGCCCGAAATCACCGTCATTGAGCTAAAAAAAGGGGCAAAATTAGCGTGATATGTTAAAAATGCTATATTTGTACGTCAAGGGTTAAATTTCTAGGATTATGTCAAAATTTGGCGAATTGATTAACGCTCCCGTTCCGGTTCTGATCGACTTCTATACAGAGTGGAACGAGCAGTCGGTTTCTATGCATCCGGTAATTCGCGATGTGGCCGCTGCTTTGGGCGATAAAGCGAAAGTGATCAAGATTGACGTCGACAAAAACCAGGAGTTGGCCGACGCACTTCGCATAAAAGGCCTTCCTACGCTAATGATCTACAAAGGCGGACAAATGATGTGGCGCCAATCGGGAGAACTCGACGCGAACACGATCATTGGTTTGGTTCAGGAGCAACTCTAGTTCAACACGGCGCATTCGTACCCGTTATCTTTCAGGTATTTCAAAGTTTTTGGGAGCGCGACACTCATGTTTTTGAACGCTTTCTGGCTGTCGTGGAAAATCACGATGCTTCCCGCGCCAATGTTTTCCAACACATTTTTCGTGCATTCTTCGGGCGATATCGTTTGGTCGAAGTCGGCACTTAAAACATCCCACATTATTATCTTGTAGCCCATTTTTCGAAGTTCTTTCGATTGCGACAGCGTGACTTTGGCATAAGGCGGACGCATCAGTTTGGATGTATCCGATGTTATGGCGTCAATCTGGTGCTGGCAAAGTCTTACGTTCTCGAGATATTCGGGCTCGTTTGTGTTCCATCCGTTAAGGTGATTGAAGGTGTGGTTGCCAAAGGAATGTCCGTCGGATAAAATCCTCTTGAAAATCTCCGGATGCTTTTTGATGTTGTCTCCGATGCAGAAAAACGTGGCCTTGGCGTTGTATCGCGCCAGCAAATCCAGAACGAAATCTGTCACTTCGGGAATTGGGCCGTCGTCGAAAGTAAGGTAGACTTTTTTCGACTCCCGCGGCATGCTCCAAACGAAATTCGGAAACAGTTTTTTGACGAACCAATGCGTTTTGACCCAATACGTTTTCATGACGAGAAGATATAAAAAATGCGGCTTTTTACACCGCATTTCCTTGTTTTGAATTTGTTACGTTTATTCCGGATCGCGTCCGAAGAGCTTGAACTTCTCGTTGTATTGGTTAAAGATCGGGCGGTTCTTCTGGTAGAACTCTGCATCGCCTCTTTCCTTCATCACCTGAAGCAAACTTCTGTAGCGCTCGATCGCAGTCACGATATCCACAGCTATCAAACCTTGCTCGGAATTTCTCAAGCCTTTGTAGAATGTAAGCTCTTGTTGGTATTTCACCATGAGTTTCTGCAGCAAATCGCGTGCGCGTTCTTTCTCGCCCACTTCGTAAAGTCCGCCGGCGAACGGTTCGACCATGGTGTAATAACCGTAATAGTCCATAGGCATTTTGGTCAACGCCAGATCGATTACCTTTTTGGCTTTGTCGGTTTTGCCTTCGTTGATGAGTTGTTCCATCAAACGCGCCATGTTCGTGCGGTAAGAAATAGAGTTCTTGCGCGTTTCAGGATCGTGGTAGATCTTCGTGCTTTCGCCATTGCCCCAATCCCATTTCATGACCAGATTGTACATTTTGTCTGAATCGATGCTTCCCATGTCGAGCATGCTCGGTGCTTTCTCGAGAGAAGTCTTCATCGGAACGAGCTTGTAAACCACGCCGTCGAGTTGCAGATAGTCTTTCATCCACAAATAATCGTCGTCTCCAAAACTTCCGCCTGTAAAATAAATAGGACGTTTCCAGTTGTTGTTCAGCAAGATGTCGAGCATCATGATACGATTTTTGTAGATTGCCTGACCTTTGATCTCGATGTCGATGTAAGGCACGATGGAATCGGCGTATTTCTTGTCGAGGATATTGTTGG
>JBCNQO010000509.1:0-2530 GCA_039592825.1 Flavobacterium sp. | reverse complement strand
CGATTTTGCCATTTGTCGAAAACCGGAAGCGACATTCCGAACTCGATTTCCGATGCTTCACGCTCGATAAAATTGGGCGAATACGAACCGATTCTCTTGCGCCAATAACGAATCGGACGGTAATTGTTGGTCGAATCGCCTCCATACCATTGATGATACGTGCGATTGTCGCCCACCGTATATTTCTCGTAACCGTACGAATCAGTGCGCATTCGGGCGTCTTTCCAGAAAATGGCCGGCATAAAAAACAGGCAATCGGCAAGCTGTTGCTGCTTTTCGAAAATCTGTATCATCCAAAGCGGACAATCGTCAAAAACCTGAAAAGTCGCGCGGTCGTCTTCGGGATACATAAAGCGGTCTTTGCCGACCAATTCGTGCAATTTCGCCTCACTTTCGTCTGACAAAAAAGTAGTCGCGATAAGCCCGAGATACGTCACGGCATCGCTGCCCACGCCGCCCGATTTGTCGGAATGTCGTCCGTAAATGTAATCGAAACTTATTCGCATGCACTTCCATTCTTCGAAATCGAAACGCGTCAAAAAGGCTTCCAAATCTGGCGTTGCCTGACCGAAATGGCGGCAATACCCGAAGATTTCAGCTTTGGAAAGTATGGGTTTTTTCGGCACAGCGTTTTCCCACTGCACGTCGTACATTTGTGTAGCCATGGCAATTCTGGTGGTGAAAAATCAGTTGCTGGCCAACGGTTCCGGCGTTATCGTTTGCCATTCGCCATCGTCATCGATTCGGTACAAAGCTTTTCTTGGAAATTTGAGCGTGTACTTCGGCAAATTCATTTCCGTATCGCCCCAAGATGTTTCGGGCAGATTCGGCAAAAACCAATAGAATTCCGTGAGTTCTTCCATATACGATTGGAAAATGTCGAAATAAAGTTCGCTGCCGTCGTTCAAATCGAGGTAGAAAATAAACGCTCTGAGCGCGTCGTTGTCTTTTGGCGTAAAATCGGTTTTCTCGAACGCGAGTTTTTCCACGCGATGGTTCGCGAGCATTTCACTGATTTTCCCGAACCAACCTTTGTTGTAAACGTTCGCTTCGGCTAAAATTCCGTCCTTAACTTTTTTGGCAGATGCGAAGTAGAGATCGTTCAGTTCCCCAACGTTGTCGGTGGCTTCGGCTTGTTTCTTATAATCTTGAATGTCGATGTGGCTCATGACCAAACCGCCGATAAAGTCTATCATGGCCTGGCATCCTTCGACCTTGAGTCGCGCGATCGAGATCACGTCTTCGGCAAAATGTCGGTCGCCGAACAAATCGGTTTCCTTTCGCGTCAAAGCCGCCGTTTCGAAACTTTCCAAACCAGCATTCTCGCCTACTCTATTTTTGATGAATTGGCCGTAGCGTTTTTCGGCTTTGGCCTTGAAATCTGGATTCGCATTCAAAGCTTCGAGACCAATCGCGATTTTCGCCTCGCTGAACGATTCCAGAAACTCGTAAATGTTCTCGATTTTGGACGCGTCGAGCGAAAGATCTTCGTGAATCTCATACAATTCGGTCACGCCCGGAATTTCGGGATTCGTCTTGATCACAGCGTCGGTCGGCGACACCATGGCGTAGACGAACTTGAGTTTTCCGTCGAGCGCATGAAACGCGGCTCTGGCAAAATCGGACGTTGGCGCGCCGCCGTATTCCTTGGATTCGCCATTGTCTTTGTGGATAAATTGGCGACCTATCACGTCTGGCTTTCCCGTTTTCTTGTCTGGCACGACTTCGGCGAAAATTTCCTTGCGCGATCCGGCATCTACGCACGCCATAAGATCGTATTTGGCCAATTGCAGCAATTCGTCCGGAGCCGCGATTCTAAAGGTGTATCCTTTTTCTTTGGACACCGAAAAAACCACGAAACGTCCGGGTTCCTGAGCTACGGTAATCTCGAATTCGAGGTCGCTGACGCGTCGGTTGATGTCGATGTCGCGGTGGTCGCGATCGTCTTTCAACACGTCTGGAATGTTTTCCCTATTGGGTTTTCCGTCGACTAAAGTAAAGTACGAATGGCCGCTTGAGCCACGTCCGGAATAAGATGGAATGTTGTATGCGGTGTATTCCACGCCTGACGGAAGCGCGTCTTTTATCACCTCAAATATCGCGTTGAGTTCTTTTTGGAAATCCATTTTAGGGTGTTTGTTTGTATTGGGCCTACAATGTAGGAATTTCGCTTAATAATTGAACGATTGTGTGTCGTTCAAAAATAGCGATTGCCCTTTGGATTTCTTTTGCGGATGAACGTTCGTAAGCACTGGGTTCACGAACGTTCACATTTGACGGATAAGCGTCTGGAATTACTTCTTCGCAAAAATCTTTACCGTAAACTCTATATTATCCGAAATCGTCTGATCGGCCAAAAGTTCGTAGAATTTTCCCGATTTGTATCGGATGTCGTAAAGCGTGCGGTCGATTACCAAACCGCCGGTGAGTTTCGCGATGCCGTTTTCGACTTTCATTTCGGCCGGAAAAGATACGGGATTCGTTATTCCTTTGATCGTCAGATTGCCCGAAACATTGGTGATTTTGCCGC
>JBCNQO010000508.1:0-2539 GCA_039592825.1 Flavobacterium sp. | reverse complement strand
GACCATTTCGCCAAGCGTATCTTCTGGCGCGGCTTTCTCCGTCAGGCGGAAAATGGCGTCGCTTTGGATCGCGGCATAGTCGGACGAAATCAGGAGAACGGCCATTAGGTTGTTGGCCAAATGATAGCCCAAAGTGAGTTCAATGCCTTCGTCCATCAACGCGATTACGCCAAGTAGAAATCCTGTTCCTATGTAAAACGACATCACGCCAAAACCGAGTTCGTTGACTTCTGGATTCGCGCTGTGGAAAATCCCGAAAATCACCGAAGTGACCACCAATGGAATGAATCGGCTCAAGGTCGCAACGCCAATCTGTTGCATCAGATATCCTCTAAAAAGATATTCCTCGAACCCAATCTGTATCGGAAACAAAAGCAGTGAAATGATAAGCAAAACCGTGAATTTGACCGGCTGGAAATTGTATTCTATGTTGGAATGGTCGATGTTATACGACACGGCAAAAAGTCCGACAGTAAAGAAAACAACGACGAAAAAGGCAAACAAAACACGTCCGTAATCGACTTTTGGGCGAGACGTCGTAAGGCTTAGAATACTGCGTTCGTGCAGGAATTTCACAAGCAAAAACAGAAGTCCCAACAAGAAAATAAAAGGCGCGAGATTACCAACCATTGCCACAAGTTTGGGCATGTTTTTCATCATTTCATACATCTGGTCGACTTCTTCTTCCGGCAGAAAAAACATCACGATCACGTTCACCACGAAAATTCCGGTGGTCAAAGCCGTGGTAAGCAGCACTTTCCACCACGCATTATCGCCTTTGTAGGCTTGTTCTATAAACATTGTTTGGGATTTTTACAGACTTCCAATTTACGCTAAATTTGCGTCCGATTCCCTAAACCTCGCTTAAAAATGCTCACCATTTACCACAACAACCGCTGTTCGAAATCACGTGAATGCCTTCTGTTTCTGGATGAGGCGAATACGGAATACGAAGTCGTCGATTACCTCAAGAATCCGTTGAAATTCCGCGCAATCAAAGGTTTGTTGCGAAAACTGAAACTCAAGCCGATCGACATCGTGCGAACGAACGAAAAACAGTGGGAAGAATTCAAAGGACAAAACCTCTCAGACGACGAAATCGTGAAAGCCATCGCCAAATATCCGATCCTGATGCAACGCCCGATCGTGGTTAACGGAAACAGGGCGGTTATTGCGCGACCAGCCGAGTCTGTTTTGAAGTTGCAGAAGCAGAAGCAGAAGCAGTAGCAGATACAGCGAACCCATAGCACTCTAGCACTTTAGCACTTCAGCACTAAAGTCTCCGGCACTCAGCAGCTCCGGCACTTTAACAAAACCTTGTGATTCGACGCCTAAACCATAGGCTACTTTTGCAGTCTCACTCAAAACAAAACCGATTACTTATGAAATCTATCCAATGGCTCCTCACTGCCATTTTTTGTCTCGCGCTCACGGCTGCGCAGGCCCAGAAGGCCACCGTGACCGGGAAAATTTCCGACAAGACCAGCAAGCAGCCGCTTGAATATGCCACGGTCACTTTCCTCAAACCCGGCGATACCAAACCCGTTGCGGGCGGTATCACAGACGCGAAAGGCGAATACAGCATTGACGTTCCTCCGGGAACTTACGATATCAATTTCGAGTTCATTTCTTTCAAGACCACAAGCCTCAAGAACCAATCGATCGATTCGAGCAAGCGCTTGGCAAACGTAGAACTGGCAGACGATTCACAACTTTTGAACGAAGTCGTGATCCGCGCTGAGCGTACTACCGTAGAGATCAAACTCGACAAGAAAGTTTACAATGTAGGCCAGGATCTTATGGTGAAAGGTGGAACTGTGAGTGATGTTCTCGACAACATCCCGTCGGTTTCTGTGGATCAGGATGGAACGATAAGCCTTCGCGGAAACGAGAACGTAAGAATCCTAATTGATGGAAAACCTTCGAACGCGATCAGTGTGGCCGACGCGCTTAGAGTGATTCCGGCAGACGCGATCGACAAGGTGGAAGTGGTCACGAATCCATCGGCGCGCTATGATTCCGAAGGTGGTGGCGGTTTGCTTAACATCATCCTCAAAAAAGGAAAAAACCAGGGCGTGAATGGCCAATTGCTAGGAACGATTGGCGATCCTGACAACTACGGATTGTCCGGAAACGTGAACTTCAAATCGGAAAGCGTGAACGTCTTTACCACAACAGGTTACAACTACAGATTGAGTCCCGGAAACGCATTGGTAGACACGCGCTACCTGAACGCTGACGGATCGACCGCAAGCTACACGAACGAGCGCAGAACCAACGACCGTTTGAACCGCGGCATCAACTCCACGACAGGTTTTGATTGGTACATCGACAAATCGTTGACTTGGACCAACCAGATCAACCTTCGTACGTCGAACAACCAGAATCCCGAATTGGTGCGTTTCTTCAACTACGATGCCAACCGCAATTTCACGGGTACGACTTCGCGTTTCAGCGACGAGACCGGAACAGACGAGAACTTCGAATACTCGACGAACATCACCAAGAACTTCAAGAAAGAAGGCCACAAGCTTACGAT
>JBCNQO010000507.1:0-2541 GCA_039592825.1 Flavobacterium sp. | reverse complement strand
TGAGCAAGTCGTTCACGGTTTTCACCGGATTGAAAGTCACGAGCGGCACTTCTACGAAAATAGTGTTCCATTTGGCCATCGCGCCGTTCCAAAGTCCCGGGAGTTCATAAGCTTTGAGGTCACGTCCGTTCTTGGTTTTGTTCACGATGAATCCGCGTTCGTGGTCGATGAATTCGGACAGATCGAACTTTTCGCCTTTGAAGTTTTTGGTAGAACAGACGATGTCGACCGGATTGAAATGCGTCGAGCTGTCGATTAGCGAAACCTGTTGCGGATTGTTGGTTTCCACCTGTGAAGTCTCGACGATCTGGAGCGAAATATTGCCTTGCTGGCCGCGCACCCAAAACGGTCCGCCGCCGGGTTCGCCTTCGTTTCTGACCATTCCGCAAATGCGCAACGGGCGATTCAATTTTTGTTTTATGTAGGCGAGTTTGTTCTCTAAGGTGAATTTCGAGAAATCGCTGTACATCTTGATGTTGAGTTCCGATTTAAGGAAAGCGATCATTTCGTCTATGTCGCCAGGTTCGATGTAGCCGCTTTCGATGCGTTTCAGGTAATCGAAAATCTGTTCCTGAGTTTTGATCAGAATGCCGCCGAGCGCCTTTTTGTAAAGTGTGATGATCTCGACGTGGTTCTGGATGACGTTGTCTATGTTTTTGATGAAGACAATATCGGCTTCGATGGCGTTCAGGTTGTTGATGAGCGCTCCGTGGCCGCCGGGACGGAAAACGAGTTTGCCATCGTCGTCGCGGAAAGCTTTGTTCTGCATGTCGACACCAATCGTGTCTGTCGCTTTGTCCTGATACGAGAATTTTACCTCGATCTTGACGCCGGTTTCGGACTCGATTTTCGGCTTGACCGACGCAATTATCGCCTCAAAAGACTTTTGGTGCTCTTCCGAAACAGTGAAATGCAGGTGAGAAACTCCGTTGGAACTCGCATATCTCGAGCTTTCGCGCAAATGTTCCTCGATTGGCGTAGCAATCCTGTCATGATATTTGTGGAACGGCAAAATGCCTTTGGGTTTGTTGCAATAGTCGAATTGGTCGGGGTCGAGCAACGCTTTGATGATGTCGTAATTGCGTCTGTCCGATTCGCGAAGTTCCCGTTGTTTTTTGTCGGAATCAATTTTCGCAACCAAATCTTTGTAAAAAGGAAGTTTGTCTTTTCCGGCAAGGAAAACCGACAAAGCCGTCATTTTGGTGCGGTTGATGTAAGCGTTGATCGTGTCTTTCGAGCTGTCGAATTCGTTGAGGAAAGTCGACAGGAATTTGAACATTCTACTTGCCGCGCCAGAAGCTGGGACAAATTTCTTGAGTTTGAAACCGTCTTTTTTCGCGTCGAAATAATCGGCGAAAGCCTGAAAATCTGGTTCGGAAAGTTGCCTGATGCCGTCGCCAGGCGTGGCCGGACGTTCGAGCCAGGTTTTGGGAATGCCGTTCTTGAAGATCTCGAGTTCTTTCTCGATGACGTCCAAAGTGAGTCCGTGCGATTTTATCTGCTCGAAATCTTCTGTAGTGAACCCAATCTTGCGAAGTCTGACTTCTTGGGCAATTATGCTGTTTCCGCTAGGGATTTGTTCAATGTTTTTCTCCATTCCACATAAGCCATTATGGCCAAAACCGTAAAAAATACGTACTGAAGCGCGAGAATGCCAAGGCCGCGATAGGCGTAAATCGGGATTGCGATGAAGTCGCCAATGATCCACAGCGTCCAGTTTTCAATCTTCTTTAGCGCCATATACCACATGGCCGTAAAGAATAGTCCCGATATGAAAATGTCCAGGTAATTTTCGTGCCTGATTCTCGTATTTGTCGCTTTGTATATTGCGAAAATAACCACAATCGTAAGCAAAAAAATGGTGATACCTGTTAATTTTTGTTTGCCATTTGTTCTCGAAATCGGCAAGATAGCGTCGTTGTTGGCTTTCCGCGACCAATTGTACCATCCGAAAAAACTTACGATGGAATAGTAGACGTTCACGAGCATGTCGCCAATGTAGTCGGCGCGGTAAAACAGGTAAACCGTGAGAATCGTCGCCACAAGTCCGGTAGGATAAACCCAGATGTTTTCTTTTTTGGCAAACCAGACGCTCGCGATCCCGAAAACGAAAACGACTATCTCCATGGCGATAACCGAAGTTGGCGTGAGTTTATAGGATGCGAGGAAAAAGTCGTAAAGATTATACATGATGGAAGAAATTCAAATCGTTTTCGAAGGCCGTTCCTATGACCACCAAATCGGCTCCATTCTCGTAAGCTTTCTCGATTCCCGATTTGGTTTTAATGCCACCGCCAACAATTAGCGGAATTTCGAGATTTTTGGAAACCGACGCGATGATTTCGGCCGAAACCGCATTTTTGGCGCCACTTCCGGCTTCGAGGTAAATGAGTTTTTTTCCCAGCATTTGTCCCGCCAAAGCCGTCGACACGATTTCGGATCTGTCGGACAAAGGCTTCGTGCCCGAAACTTTCGCCACGGCAGTCTCGCTTTCGGACTCGATGAGCACTCTATATGTTCAATTATTGAAAGTGCCTCTGC
>JBCNQO010000506.1:0-2541 GCA_039592825.1 Flavobacterium sp. | reverse complement strand
CTACGACGAAGAAATCAAGCGCGAGCTCATAGAAACTTTCGAGATAGGCTGGAAAGGAAACGTGAAAGCGCGCCTGCACTCGGAAAAACTCGATAATGTCTATCGTCCGAGAGGTGAGAATCCGGTTTTCCGGGCGCAGTTTGAGATGTATAATTATTATCTGGACAAGATTGAAAAGGGAATTGATAATTGATAATTGACAATTGATGATGGTTTGTGGCCGATCACTAGTCTCAAATCACTAAAAATCAACAACTAAAAACCAATCACTACATAATTGATTACAATCAGAAAATACGCCGCGATAGATATTGGCTCGAATGCCATTAGGTTGCTCGTGGCCAACATCGTGGAAGAAGCCGGAAAAGAGACGCAGTTTTCCAAGAGTTCACTGGTGCGCGTTCCGATCCGTTTGGGACAGGACGTTTTTACAAAAGGCGAGATTTCCGAAGAGAATATTTTGAGAATGGTCGATGCCATGAAGGCTTATAGACTGCTGATGAACGTGCACAAAGTCGAGAAATACATGGCTTGTGCGACTTCGGCCATGCGTGAAGCCGACAACGGAAAAGAAGTCGTGGAAAGAATTTCTCGCGAATCGGGAATCGATATCGAGATCATCGACGGCAAGAAAGAAGCCGCGATCATCGCCTCGACCGACCTGCATTTCCTGCTCAAAACAGACAACACCTATTTATATGTGGACGTAGGCGGCGGAAGCACCGAATTTTCGCTGTTCTCAAACGGCAAGATCGTGGCTTCAAAATCGTTCCGCATCGGAACCGTGCGTTTCATAAACAATATGGTACACGAATCGGTCTGGCCCGAAATCGAGGCCTGGATCCGCGAGCACACCAAAGAATACGAGAACATCAGCCTTATCGGCTCTGGCGGAAACATCAACAAGATTTTCAAGCTTTCGGGCAAACTTCAGGAAAAACCGCTTTCGTATATGTACCTGAATTCCCAGTATTCGCTTATGAATGCGATGTCTTACGAGCAGAGGATTTCAGACCTAGGACTCAATGCCGACCGCGCCGACGTAATAATCCCGGCGTTGCAGATTTATCTCAATGCCATGAAATGGAGCGGTGCAAGAAACATTTACGTGCCAAAAATCGGGCTGTCGGATGGAATCATAAAAGCCTTATATTACGGGAAGATTTAAAACTTTCCGTTATGAGAACACTCGTTTTTTGTGCCTTGGCGCTGGCTTTTTCTTTTGTAGGATGCGAATCGAAGCAGGAACAATCGACTTCAGACGCTAAAAATTATTTCGCCAGAACTTCAGACGGCATCCAGAACGGAAACGTCAAGATGGTCGAGATTTCCACTCCTAAAGGGAAATTCAAGGTTTGGACGAAGCGCTTCGGGAACAATCCGAAAATGAAGCTTTTGCTCTTGAACGGCGGACCAGGCGCGACCCACGAATATTTCGAGTGCTTCGAGAATTTCCTTCCCGAGAAAGATATTGAGTTCATCTATTACGACCAATTGGGCTGTGGGAATTCGGACAACCCGAACGACACGACTTTCTGGGATTTGACGCGTTATGTAGAAGAAGTCGAGCAGGTTCGCAAGGCTTTAAATCTTACCAAGGACAATTTTTTCCTGTTGGGACATTCGTGGGGCGGTATTCTGGCGATGGAATATTCGATCAAATATCCGAACGAACTCAAAGGACTTATCGTCTCGAACATGATGGCGAGCGCCCCGAAATATGCCGAATACTCCGAAGTTCTGGCCAAACAGATGCGTCCGGAAGTGCTCCAAAAAGTTCGCGAGATCGAAGCCAAAAAGGATTTCTCGAATCCGGAATACATGAAACTGCTACAGCCGAATTTCTACGAGAAACACATCCTGAGATTGCCTTCGCCTGATTGGCCGGAACCGGTAGTCCGTTCGTTCTCGAAAATGAACCAGTTGCTTTACGTGACCATGCAAGGCCCGAGCGAATTCGGGATTTCGGGCAAACTGACCAAATGGGACAGAAGCAATGACCTCAAAAATATCCAGATCCCGACTTTGGTGATTGGCGCAGAATACGACACCATGGATCCGAAATACATGGAATGGATGTCGAAACAACTTCCGAAAGGCAACTATCTGTATTGCAAAAACGGCAGCCACATGAGTATGTATGACGACCAGCAGACGTATTTTGACGGTCTTACCAAATTCATCACTTCGGTGAAATAATCGACAGTCTGCAATCGTTCCTTTTGAAACCTCGCCTATGAAATGCTGGCTGTTTTTGCTTTTTATTCCGATGTCGATCTTAGCGCAGATGCGTGTTTTGGGGTATCGGCAATTCAACGAATACGACGATGGACCGTGTTCAGTTTTGGGTTATCTGAAAGAGAAAGATACGTTGTACAAAGTCCGCTAAAAGTTCGAGTCTTGAGTTGGCAGAAAAGTTATCGGCAATCAAAAAAAGAAGAAAAGAATGGACGCCGAAGGTCTGGGCCATCGCCGCGCCGTTGATCACTCCCAGCACCGGCACGCCGAAACGCCGCGCCAGGTCTGCCGCCGAGGGGTTGC
>JBCNQO010000505.1:0-2541 GCA_039592825.1 Flavobacterium sp. | reverse complement strand
GGATGGGCGGTTGCCCGATGATTGCCCAGACTTTAGTGAATTTGAGTGCGGGTGCGAGAGCTCGCCTGTCTGGAATCATCGCCTCGCTGACAATTTTGTGCGTGATCCTTTTTGGTGCACCGATCATCGGAAAACTGCCAATGGCCGCATTGACCGGCGTAATGATCATGGTCGCGATCGGCACTTTTGAATGGGCGAGTTTCAGGATCATCAACAAAATGCCCAAACAGGATATTTTTGTAGGAATTCTGGTAGCGCTGATCACGATTTTCCTGCACAATCTGGCTCTGGCCGTGCTTATTGGCGTGATCATTTCGGCTTTGGTTTTTGCGTGGGAAAGTGCCAAAAGGATTCGCGCGAGAAAGTTCGTTGACGAAAACGGAGTGAAACACTATGAGATTTTCGGGCCTTTGTTCTTTGCCTCGACAACCGCATTTAACGAGAAATTCGACGTGGCGAACGATCCCGAAAACGTGATTGTCGACTTCAAGGAAAGTAGAATTTCAGACATGTCGGCCATAGAAGCCGTGAACAAACTTACCGAGCGCTACCGCGCTTTGGGCAAAACCGTCCATTTGAAACACTTGAGCGAAGATTGCAGGCGTTTGTTGCAAAATGCTGATGCTGTTGTGGATGTGAATGTGATTGATGATCCGGAGTATCGGGTTGCGGTGGAGAAGGTTTGAGGTTTCGGAGACTTCCAGAACGTCAAATTCGATTTTTGTCGACTGAAACTTTTTATGGCTAAATTGGCGTCAGAAGAAACATCGAACATTGCCGCGACGTTAGCCAAACGTCAGTCCAAAAAACCTCAAAAAAATGAAGATCTATAAGCTAAGCGTCGACTCCGACAACGGGTTTCAGGCGATTGCCGATGTTATGCCACGTGAATTGCGGGAAAAGGACTTGTATTCCAAATATGGCCGCGACTTTATCGATTGCATCCATCTCGATCTGGACAAAGGCAAAAAGAAGACCGACGCTTTGAACATGGGCGATTTGAGCCTTGAAGGATTTCCGGTAACGACGCGCTTTGTCGAACTTGTGAAAGATTTGAACCTTGCCGATATCCAATTTGTGAAAATCACCGGGAAAGGCCTCGACGACTATCATTTCATGTTCTTCAACAGCGATTTTACGAACAAACTTGACTATGAAAAATGCGATTTGACCTTCGTTAAGGACTTTTTGGGCGACATTGAGGAATTGGACATAAAAATCCCGAAGAACCGCGATGGCGCCATAAAAACCTACAAGAAACATGCGCACGATTCCACTTTCAACAAGATGATTCCAAAGAATGGCTATCATTTCGTTTCCAAGTCGGATATCGAGAATCTCGATGCTTTCCGGATTGGGCATTTCGACAAATCTTTCTATGTTTCGGAAAAGCTGAAAACCATTTTGGAAGAAGCCAAAATCACCGGAGTCAATTTCTTTGAATCTGATCTGTTTGGACGACCTGAACCTTTGGTTTCGAAGCGTGATAATTGGTGGAAACTTTGGTAGAATAATCACTGAGAAAACAAATTTTGACTAACCAATTGACTTATCGAATATGAAAAAAATTACTTTGCTGCTGGTTTTATTTTCGCTTTTCGGATGTGGCGTCCAAAAGGATTCCGTTGTAGACTACACCAACAAAAAGAAGGCTTACACAAACGTCATTTTCGTGATGCCTTACCGAAAGTTCGAAACCAGAAACTACATCAATAACCTCAAGGAAGAACTCGACAAGATATTCGCTTCCAATCAAAAGAAAGTCGAGATTATCACTTACGAGAATGAGAAAGAAGGTTTGAAACTCAACCAGGATTCGCAAATCCAGGAAACTGTGAACACGAAAATCAAGGAAGATGCCAAAGATCTGTTGCTGATTCTAAGACCGACACACTTAGTGTTTACCGACGGCGCTTTACAGGATTTCGAATACGAGATCGTGGGGATTGACACCGAAACCAAAAAGGAAGTCTGGAAGGGAGAATTTAGGGTGCGCGGCCAATTCGGACCTTCGACATTCCTGAAAAAGTCGGCCGCCGGGATTTATGAGGAGCTGATTGGCAAGTCGATGCTTTAGGTTTCCTGAAAAGAGATTTCGGGAAGGTTCTTGGAATTGTTTCGGGATTTTCAATGTAGACTGCGTTATTTGGAAATCACTTAATCTGATTCAAGTGTTCTGATCGAATTTAGGATCTCTTTCGACACTACAAGGATTTCAACAAGGACTGCGTTACATGACAAACATTTGACCTTTTGGCGTTGCGATTGAATTTCGGGTCGCTTTATACCACTTTCAGATATTGAATGAGGACTGCGCTACGCAAAGATCGTCAACCTTAGAGCGTTTCCCATCGAATATCGGCTCGTGTTACGCTATTTCGGCATCACGATCGCACTACTAGAAGATCATTAACTTAGGCGTCACGATCGAATATCAGCTCGCTAACAAACCCCATCGGCATCACGAATGAGGACTGCGCTGGCGCGCGGTCCTTGACAGCTCCGCTGTCAAAGTAGAAAAGGCGAAAGCCAAAAAGCTCA
>JBCNQO010000504.1:0-2554 GCA_039592825.1 Flavobacterium sp. | reverse complement strand
GGAAGAAAACGAAGAAGAATCCGAATCTGCAGATTGGGGAGATGTCGATCCGCAACACGATCCGTTAATTCCGCCTGGGCCAATGGATCCAAGTGGA
The DNA here is from genome assembly GCA_039592825.1 of Flavobacterium sp. GTDB lineage: Bacteria > Bacteroidota > Bacteroidia > Flavobacteriales > Flavobacteriaceae > Flavobacterium. The sequence goes on along the minus strand of JBCNQO010000504.1, from coordinate 2,457 downwards.
CCAGGTAGCGCGGTTTAGTTTCCGAACTAAACGAAAAACCGGAATTTGACCAATAATCGAATTCCGGTTTTTTATTGCAATGTTTGATATTGAGTAACTGTTTCGGTGCTACTCGAACTCAGGCACTCCGAAACCTCGCACTCAAGCACTCAGTGATAAACCCTCGTCACCTTATCAACCCCATCAATCTTCTTGATGTTCTCCATAAGGCGCTTCAGGATCGTGTTGTTCTGCACGATTACCGCGATCTGACCGTTGAAAATCCCGGCTTCCCCGTTGAGAGAAATGCTTTGGATGTTCACGTGCATATTGTTTGAAATGACCTTTGTGATCTGGTTCGTAAGTCCCAAAGTGTCCATTCCCGTAATATTGAGGATGGCTTTGAACTCTTGTTGGGTCGAATCGATCCACTTGGCGCTCATGATGCGGTAAGCGTAATTCGACTGCAAAGTAATCGCGTTCGGGCAATCTTTTTTATGGACTTTGATTCCTTCGTTTATCGTTACGAAACCAAAAACCTCGTCTCCCGGAATCGGGTTACAGCAAGTCGAAAGCTTGTAATCGAGCTTGTCGTGTTCGTGCCCAAAGACGAGCATATCGTAATTCTGCGAAAGAACCTGTCGGTGTAAATCTTCCTCAACGACCGGTTTGTCGCGCTTGATTCGGTTCTTGAAGAAATTGATGAACGTATTGCTCTTTTGGGCCGCGTAGTCCTTGAGCTGCTGGTTTTCGATAGCGCCAATTCCGACTCTGTAGAACAAATCGAGACTCGTCTTGAGTTTGAAGAAATTCACGAGTTCGTTCACCACCGTTTCGCTCATCGTGATCTTCAGGTGGCGAAGTTTGCGTATCAGCAACTCTTTTCCTTCCTCTGCAATTTTTTTGGTGTCTTCGTTCAGAACGTTCCGGATCTTGTTCTTGGCCCGAGAAGTCGTAACATATTCCAGCCAGTGCGTAGTCGGTTTTTGATGAGGCGAGGTGATGACTTCTACCTGATCGCCACTTTTTAACTCGTGATTCAGTGGCACCAATTTCCCGTTCACGCGCGTTCCTCTCGTCCTGATCCCGATTTCCGAGTGGATCGAAAACGCAAAATCCAGAGAAGTCGCGCCTTTCGGTAGCGATTTGATCTCGCCTTTTGGGGTAAAGATGAAAATCTCCTTGGCATAAAGATTCATCTTGAAATCCTCCACAAAATCTACGGCATTCGTCTCGGAATTCTCCAGCGCTTCCTTCAAAAGGTTGAGCCAGATGTCCAATCCCGATTCCTCGTTGCCGCCGCCTTGCTTGTATTTGTAATGCGCCGCGTAGCCTTTTTCGGCAATCTCGTCCATGCGCTGCGAACGGATCTGGATCTCGACCCAACGGCCTTTCGGACCCATAACCGTAACGTGCAAAGCCTCGTAACCCGTAGATTTCGGCGAAGAAATCCAGTCGCGCAAACGGCTCGGCGACGGGCGATAATGGTCGGTCACGATCGAATAGATTTTCCACGCCAAGAATTTCTCGTCATGCGGATCGGAATCGTAAATGATCCGCAACGCAAATTTGTCATAAACCTCGTCAAAGCTCACGTTCTGTGCCTTCATCTTACGGCGTATCGAATAAACGCTCTTAGGACGTCCTTTCAAAGTATAGTCGATGCCTTCCGCGTCAAGCGAATTCTTGAGAATGTCTGAAATCTCCTTGATGTACGCGTCCTGTTGCTCTTTAGTCTCCTTGATTTTCGAGACAATATCCTTGTAAACATTGGGCTCGGTGTATTTCAGACCCAAATCCTCAAGTTCGTTCTTGATGTTGTAAAGCCCCAAACGATGGGCGAGAGGCGCGTAAATGTAAAGTGTCTCCGACGCGATCTTGACCTGTTTGTACTCGGCCATAGATTCCATGGTCTGCATATTGTGCAAACGGTCGGCGATTTTTATGATGATAACGCGAACATCGTCGTTCAAAGTAAGCAACATCTTGCGGAAATTCTCGGCCTGCATCGAGATGTTCATGTCCTTTTTGACCTGAGAAATCTTGGTGAGTCCGGCTACTAATTGCGCCACTTTAGGGTTGAACATGCGCTCGATGTCCTCAATGGTCACATCGGTATCTTCCACCACATCGTGCATCAAGGCTGCGGCGATAGAAGTCGCTCCCAAACCGATTTGCGAAGCCACGATCTTGGCCACGGCAATCGGATGAAAAATATAAGCCTCACCCGACTTTCTACGTTGGTCCTTATGCGCATCAACAGCCACATCAAACGCCTTCCGGATCATCTTTTTGTCGCTATCCGAAAGCGTCTGGTACGAAATCCGCAGTAACTCCTTGTATTCCTGCGCAATCGCCTTGTTTTCCTTTTCTATGAATTCATCAGTCAACTCCATGTTCGGAAATTAAAGATTTTAATTGATAATTGACAATTGATAATGGATAATTTTTGGGTCCCGAAGCTTCGGGACGCCGGCC
>JBCNQO010000503.1:0-2556 GCA_039592825.1 Flavobacterium sp. | reverse complement strand
CAACGCCTGTTGGAACTGCAAAAACGCCGTTTCCTGGTTCGCTTTCGCCGCTTCGTAAGCCGTTTTGTTTCTGCGCTGATTGAAAATCGGTTGCGTCAATCCGGTCACGACATTGGCGAAAATCGAGTTTGCGCTAAGCAACTCCTTTATGTCAAGACTCTGGAAACCGCCTGTAGCTGTAACGGTGAACTTCGGGTAAAAATTGCTTCGGGCCACGTTCACGAGCTCGAAATTGTTCACCAGATTGTATTCGGCGGCAATCACGTCGGGACGTTTCGCAAGCAATTGAGATGGGACGCCAAGCTTGATGTCGGCGGCAACTTTCTGATCCTCAAAACGTGAGCGCTCGATTTTCCCCGGAGCTTGCCCTAGCAAAATGCTGATCGTGTTCTCGAGCAAAACGATGCTGTTTTTTAGGTCTTCACGGATGATTTGCGTGGCGTATAATTGAGCCTCGGTTTGTTTTACACCGACTTCGTTCGTTTCGCCGGCGCCTTTGAGCGACTTGATCACGTCTACCGATTTGGTTCTGTTCTCCAAAGTCGAATCGACCACGCGAAGTTGTGCGTCCAAAGCCATCAATTGGAAATACATGGAAGCGATGTTCGAAACCAATTGCGTCTGAATTGCTTGTTTCGCGGCCACAGATTGCATGTATTGCGCTCCGGCGGCTCTTTTCGTGCTCCTGATTTTTCCCCAAATGTCGGCTTCCCAAGTCAGGTTGCCCGTGAATTGGTATTGGTTGATGCTTCTGTTTGGCAAGAACGACCCGAATTGGCTGTTTTTCGACAATTCCTGGTGCGTCCAGTCTGCGCCTACCGAGAATGTTGGCAAATAGCCCGCTTTTCCTTGCTTTAAATACGCTTCCGCGGATACGATGGTCTGAACCGCAATCCTCATGTCGAAGTTGTTCTGAAGGCCTTTGTTGATGTGGCCTTGCAGGATCGGATCGGTGAAAAGGTTATTCCACGAAAGGTTCGCCAACGAAATGCTGTCTTGAGCCGACAGATCTGTTCGGTACAGATTCTCGCTCTGCACTTCAGGGCGTTTGTAGTCTTTGGCGACAAAACACGACTGCATCGCGATGGCCGCCACGACCACGATTGTTATTTTGGTTAAATACGATTTCATTCTGTTGTTGTTTTTGGTTGATTGTTGTCTTGGGACGCATCGTAGTCGTCATCGTGAGGTTGTCCCGAGATGCGCTCCTGAAGCGACTCGAAGATCACGTAAAGCACCGGAATGGCGAAAACCCCGAAGATCGTCCCTATGAGCATTCCACCAACCGCGCCCATACCGATCGAACGGTTACCCACGGCTCCTACTCCATTGGCCAACGCCAAAGGCAAAAGTCCGAAGATGAACGCGAACGAGGTCATAAGGATCGGACGAAGACGCGCTTTTGCACCTTCTATCGCCGCATCCCAGATTTCCATGCCGTGTTTTCGCCTTTGCATCGCGAATTCGACAATCAAGATCGCGTTCTTGGCCAGCAATCCGATAAGCATGATAAGCGCAACCTGGAAATAGATGTTGTTTTCCAATCCTGCCAGTTTCACGAATCCGATTGCTCCTGCAATACCAACTGGAAGCGAAAGGATAACCGCAAGCGGAATCAAATAGCTTTCGTATTGGGCAGACAAAAGGAAGTAAACGAAAATCAAACTGAGCAAGAAAACGCCCGCTGCCTGGTTTCCGGCGATGATTTCCTCACGCGTCATTCCCGAGAATTCGTATCCGTAAGTCTTTGGCAAATGTTGTTCGGCCACTTCCTGAACGGCCTTGATCGCGTCTCCCGAAGAGAATCCAGGATTTGCCTTACCATTGATGTTCACGGCCTTTAACATGTTGAAACGCGCCACGGCTTCGGGACCATAAATTCGGGTCAAACTGATGAACTGGCTTATCGCAACCTGTTCGCCCGCGGCATTTTTCACGTAGATGTGGTTGATCGAGTTCTCATCGGCACGATCTTCTGGCTTCGACTGAATCATGACGCGGAACTGTTTTCCGAATCGGTTGAAATCTGTCGTATACAAACCGCCGTAATAACCCGCCATCGTGTTGAAAATGCTCGAAATCGAAACGCCCGCATCTTTGGCTTTTTCAACGTTGATGTCCATTTTGTACTGAGGGAAATTCGGGTTGAAGTTCGTCATCGCATACTGGATTTCGGGACGTTGGTTCAAAGCGCCCAGGAATTCTCCCGTGACTTGCGCCACTTTCTGCCAATCGTCGTCACCTTTGTCCTGAACCTTCAATTCGAAACCGTCGGCCGTACCAAAACCTTGAACGCTCGGTGGCGTAAAGAACAACATCTTGGCGTCGTTGAAACCGGCCGTTCTTCCGAAAAGTTCACCAACAATCGCGTCTACACTTTGGTTGTCTTCTTTACGTTCCTTCCAATCCTTTAGCTTGATTACGGTAAATCCGTACGAACCACCGTTTACGCCGTTCAAAAGCGAGAAACCTACAACGCTCATTCGCGCTTCTACCAAAGGCATCGACTGCAAGACTGAGTCGAGTTTCTTCATAGTTTTTTCGGTTTGCTCCAAA
>JBCNQO010000502.1:0-2557 GCA_039592825.1 Flavobacterium sp. | reverse complement strand
CCAGCAGCACGCTGACGACGAGCTTCCGGGCTTGGCTTACCTCAAGATGTTGTGCGGACAGCTTTCGGAAATCGAGGTTGTCAAGGCGCTCAACGATCCATCGAAATTTCTATCGGAACGCGATTCTCTCGACTTTGATTTGTGCATTACCGATATCGAAATGCCGGGAATTTCCGGGCTGGAACTCGCGTCGGCTTTAAAAGACAAACTCGTCATTTTTACGACTGCTTACAAAGATTACGCTTCGGACGCTTTCGATCTGGAAGCCGTCGACTACATCGTGAAACCCGTGAAAATGGAGCGTTTGGAGAAAGCGATCCACAAAGCCGTGCAACAATTTTCGTCGAAAAAAGAAAAGCCGAATTTCTTCCAACCAATCACCGACAAAGGACGCGCAATCGTATATTTTCATCGCGTCTCACTCATTTCTACTGCCGAAAACGACTCGCGTGACAAAACTATTTTACTCGACGACGGCTCGAAAATCCTGTTGAAAAACATCAAGTTCACCACACTTTTGGAACAATTGCCCCAAGCCGATTTTTGCCGTGTGAACAAACAGGAAATCTTGGCCATTCGCGCCGTCCGCGTGTTTTCGAACAATTCCATCGACATTGATTTGTTTGATGAAAACGGCAAAAATCGAGTGGTTTCTTTGTCCGAAACCTATCGTTCCGAATTTCTGTCCAAAGTCAACTCCTGACTCATTACAATATTTCCCCAACTCATTACAAATCGCGTAAATTGCCCGTCGAAGCGCTTTTGAACCCCAAAATGACTTCGCACTTTTGCCGCCACAAACAAACACTAATCATGGGAAAATTCAGGAACGCTCTGTTTTACGTGGCAATCATAGGTGGCTTTGGCGCTTTGATGTATTGGATAATCGACACAGGGAAATCGCTTGAGATCGGCCGACAAATCGAGGAAAAAAATCTCGAAAACGGGCATTGGAAAGACTTCGTAGATTCGATGATCCACAACCTCGAGCATCCGTTGGCCATATTGCTCGCCCAAATCGTGACCATCATTTTCGTGGCAAGATTCTTTGGTTGGGTTAGCCGCAAGATCGGACAACCGTCGGTGATTGGCGAAATCATTGCCGGAGTCGTGCTCGGGCCGTCGCTAATTGGAATGTACTGGCCGGAATTCTCGGCACACCTTTTCCCGAAAGAATCGCTTCCGAACCTGCAATTCCTAAGCCAGATCGGACTTATTTTCTTCATGTTCGTAATCGGAATGGAACTCGACCTCAAAGTGCTCAAGAACAAAGCCCACGATGCGGTCGTGATTTCGCATGCCAGTATCATTTTCCCGTTTTCGCTTGGCGTCGCCCTGGCGTATTTCATCTACGGACAATTCGCTCCAGAAGGTGTCGACTTCTTGTCTTTCGCACTGTTTACGGGCGTTTCCATGAGTATTACGGCTTTTCCGGTACTCGCCAGGATCGTTCAGGAACGCGGCATCCACAAAACCAGATTGGGCGCGATCGCGATCACTTGCGCCGCCGCAGACGACATCACGGCCTGGTGCATTCTGGCCGCGGTAATCGCCATCGTGAAAGCCGGATCTTTCGTGAGTTCGCTTTACATCATAGGAATGGCGATCGTTTACGTGATCTTGATGCTGAAAGTGGTTCGCCCGTTTTTGAAACGCGTGGGTGAATTGAATTCCACACGTGAAAGCCTGAGCAAACCGGTTGTGGCGATCTTTCTTTTGACGCTCATCATTTCGGCTTACGCTTCAGAAGTTATCGGAATTCACGCGCTTTTCGGAGCTTTTATGGCCGGCGTGATCATGCCCGAAAGCGGCAAATTCAGGAATATTTTCATCGAAAAAATTGAGGACGTTTCGGTCATCGTATTGCTTCCGTTGTTCTTCGTTTTCACCGGACTCAGAACCCAGATCGGACTTTTGAACGATTCGTCACTTTGGTCAACCTGCGCGTGGATCATCGCTGTGGCTGTTGGCGGAAAATTTTTGGGAAGTACGATTGCGGCTAAGTTCGTCGGACAGAATTGGAAAGATTCACTGTCTATCGGCGCACTAATGAACACACGCGGTTTGATGGAATTGGTCGTGCTTAACATCGGATACGATCTAGGCGTACTTACCACAGAAGTGTTTACGATGATGGTTCTCATGGCGCTCATCACGACGTTCATGACCGGACCAAGTCTCGATCTTATCAACTACATCTGGCGCAAACCAAAGTCGATCGTTCCCGAAGAAATCGAGATGAAAGGCAAATACAGAGTCCTGATTTCGTTCGCGAATTCCCAAAGTGGCAAGACTTTGCTTCGTTTGGCGAGTGCGCTAACGCGGAAACAAAGCAGCAATACGGGCATCACGGCTTTGCATTTGTCGCTGAGTTCCGAAATGCATTCGTTCGATTTGAAGGATTACGAGAAAAAGGTTTTTACACCGATTTTGGTCGAGTCAGAAATCCTGGAACAGCCCGTGAGTACTGACTTCAAGGTTACGAATGACATCAATCACGACATTACGCACCAAGCCAATCACGGCGATTACGATTTGCTGCTGATTGGTCTCGGAC
>JBCNQO010000501.1:0-2565 GCA_039592825.1 Flavobacterium sp. | reverse complement strand
GTCAAACGCTGGCAAATGTGGGGAAACTGGCATTTTGTCTTTCCTATACTGACCAAAATTTTCGGGTTTATGCCCACGTCCAAAGTGTCGGGAATGCAGGATTTGCCCAAAAATATGGCCTTGCAATGGAGCGCTTGGTGCCGCAAACCGAATTACCTGTTCGACGACGCATCCGTGAAAACGCACCACGACAAGATTGCATGCAAGCTAACGGCGATTTCTGTAGAAGACGACAAATTCGCGCCCAAAGCCGCCGTAGACTGGCTCACCGAATGCTATTCCAAAGCCGACAGGAAGCGAATCCACTTTAAGCCAAAAGATTTCCAACTCAAAAAATTGGGGCATTTCTGTTTTTTCAAGCAACAGTTTGAAAAGCAGTTCTGGCCGTTACTATTAGCTGAAATACAAAACAAATGAGCAATTTTCAACAACTTATAACACAAGAGAAACCGGTGCTGGTAGACTTTTTTGCAGAATGGTGCGGACCTTGCAAGATGTTGGCGCCGGTTTTAAAAGAAGTGAAGGACGAAATGGGGGATTCGGTCTCGATTATCAAGATTGATGTAGACAAGAATCGCGCGTTGGCCAGCCAATATCAGGTGCAAGGCGTTCCAACAATGATTCTTTTCAGGAATGGGAAACAGGTTTGGAGGCAGTCTGGGGCTTTGCCGAAGCAGGAGATTTTGAGGGTTTTGCGGCAGGAGTGAGTAAGGCGTCCACTTTGAGCGAAGTCTGCGACTTCGCGATTTGTGTGGCGGAGTCTGCGACTCCGAAAAAAGCGAAGCGTCTTAATGTTCTTAACTATCTTAATGGTTCAAAAAATCCGAGGTCAAAAGTCATTTGAGCGTCGCGCGGATCGGATAAAAAAGCGAAGCGCCTTAATGATCTTAATGGTTCAAAAATCGATCAGCGGCAAAACTTCATTTAAGGTTAGTAAAACCTGGAGTAAAAGCGAAGCGCTTCACAATCTTAGTGATTCGAAAAAAAAGAGACTTTGAAATCTTCGTATAAAATCTGCCGTAACCGGAAATAAGTGCTAAGTATTTATCCAATTGACCAGTCAAAAACACAAAAATGCTAACCAAAAAACTCCAAATAAAACACCCAATAATCCAGGCGCCAATGTTCGGGGTCACGACACCACAAATGGTCGCAGCGGCAAGCAACTCGGGCTTTCTCGGTTCGGCAGCATTAGGCGATCTCGATGCCGACAGTTGCACAAGCATTATCCGCGAGTGCAAACAACTCACCGACGCCAATTTCGCAGCCAACATCTTCGTAAACCAAATCCCCGAGGTAACCCAAGACCTCAAATCGAGATACGACCGAACGCGCCAAAAACTTTACGAGCTGTCCGAAAAACTAAATTTGAAAGTAGACTTGCCAGACATCGAGAAAGTGAAACCGTCGGGTTATCGCCAGCAAATCGAGACCGTTATCGAAGAAGATGTCAAAGTTTTGAGTTTCACTTTCGGAAATCTGGACAAAGAAACCATCGGGAAACTCCAGCATAACGGCGTAACGTTGATAGGAACCTGCACAAGCGAACAAGAAGCGCAGTCATTGATCGACTCGGGAATCGACATGATTTGCGTGCAAGGAATCGAAGCGGGCGGCCATCGCGGTTCTTTCGACGAAGAAAATTTCCCGCAAATCGGCGGATTGTCGCTGTTGCAAAATGTTCGGCAAATGACAAAATTACCCATAATCTACGCCGGCGGAATTACGCGCAAAACCACAATTGATTCCTTAAAAACGCTTGGCGCGGATGGCTTTCAGGTAGGAACGTTATTGGTTTGCTCAAGAGAAAGTGCGTTGATCGAATCCGAAAAACAGCGATTGGCTAATGCCACAAAACCAGAAATCATTCTCACAAAAAGTTTTTCGGGACGTTACGCACGTGGTCTCAGGAACGAATTCATCGACCTGTTCGAAAATTCCAACTACATTTTGCCGTATCCTTTCCAGAACAAACTCACCGGGCCATTCCGCAAGGCGGCCAGACAAGCAAATCTAGTCGAATATGTGAATCTATGGGCGGGACAAAGTTTAGGAAACCTGAGTTATGAATCAACTGGAGAAATCTTGAAAACCTTGATTTAGAACACAACGATTATGCGATTTAAAACGTACAACTTTCCAAAATAACCTTGCAACAGTGTTCCTAAGTGGTTTCCCGAACTTTATCAAAAACAAGAAATCATGGAAACCAGGAAACCCGATACGACCGTTCCCGGTATAGATTATCAGGAATCGGAAGTAAACGAATACATCGTGAACGACGCAGAAAGAGTGCATGCGCAAGAAATGCAGAAAGCCGTCGACAAAGACCGCGCGTTTTACGAAAGCCCAGCAAATCCGGGCAAGCAGTTCAACCAGAACGATCAGGCCTATTCGCAGACGCGGCCCGAAGATTTCGTGAAAACGCACTCAAAGTTCCATCACAAAGACGATACGATCGAAAACATGGCCGCGCGCCAGCGGCTCGGCGAGCCAGGCGAGAAGCATCCAGGGCAACAGCGAGCAGAGCCCGGCCAGGGCCTGCAACCCCATGGCCGCCGCCAG
>JBCNQO010000500.1:0-2565 GCA_039592825.1 Flavobacterium sp. | reverse complement strand
CACTTGGGACAGATCGTCGATGGCGACAAGACGCTCGACGAGGCACTGGTTTCCGTCTTTAAAGGTCCGAATTCTTACACGGGTGAAAATACCGTCGAGATTTCGTGCCACGGATCGACTTATATCCAACAACAGATTATCCAATTGTTACTCAGGAACGGTTGCAGAATGGCCGATCCGGGCGAATTTACACTACGAGCTTTCCTAAATGGGAAATTGGATTTGTCACAAGCCGAAGCCGTCGCCGACCTGATCAATTCAGACAACGAGGCTTCGCACCAAGTGGCGATGCAACAAATGCGCGGTGGTTTCTCGAACGAGATCGCCAATTTGCGTCAGGAGTTGCTGAATTTCGCTTCGTTGATCGAACTCGAGCTCGATTTTTCGGAAGAAGACGTGGAATTCGCCGACAGAAGCCAATTCCGCGATTTGCTCGACCGCATCGAATTGGTGCTCAAACGCCTTATCGATTCATTTGCCGTTGGAAACGTAATCAAAAACGGAATTCCTGTGGCAATCGTGGGCGAACCGAATGTGGGGAAATCGACTTTGCTGAACGCACTTCTGAACGAGGAACGCGCCATCGTGTCAGACATTGCCGGAACGACGCGCGATACGATCGAAGACGAAATGGTCATTGACGGAATGGCTTTCCGGTTCATCGACACGGCCGGAATCCGCGAGACGAAAGATGTCGTGGAAAGCATCGGGATACAGAAGACTTTCGAGAAAATGGCCGCGGCACAAGTGGTGCTTTTCCTGCTCGACGGCGGAAACCTTACGGTGAATCATCCGCTTGACGGCATAAAATCGGAAATAGAGAAGATCCGCAACCAATATCCGCAAAAGCCGTTGGTAATCATCGGAAACAAACGCGATAAATTGTCCGAAGACGATCAGGTCAGACTCAAAAATGAGATTCCCGACATCTTGCTCATATCGGCCAAAAACAATACTTCGGTAGACGAAATCAAGTCCAAACTGATGTCATTCGTGAATACAGGCGCACTTCGAAACAACGAGACAATCGTGACGAACACACGCCATTATGATTCATTACTTAAAGCACTCGAAGAAATCCAGAAAGTAAAATTCGGAATGCAAACCAACCTTTCTGCCGACCTTATGGCAATTGACATCCGCGAGGCTTTGTACCATTTTGGGATGATCACTGGTCAGGTTACGAACGATGAACTTTTGGGGAACATTTTTGCGAATTTCTGCATCGGGAAATAATACAGCCAACCGATCGATAAAGCTCAACAGCTACATTTAGCCGCTGTTGTTTTATCAAAGCCAATTCAAACTCACTTTGAGCGATAACACCGGTATCGTTGGCAGGGCTCGCCAAAAATCACTTTAACCGGACGGTTTAGGACCTTATCGCCGATTGTGAGGTCAAGGCGAAAACCGAATGCTATTTAGGCTTGAGGTTATTTGGATTGCGTATGAAAACGGCGGCCACCAAGCTTCCTACAAAGCAAAGCCCCGAAGAAATCAATAAGATGATTTGATAGGATGCAATAAATGATTCCCGAAAGTCTCGATTGATCTGTGCAGCTTTTTCCTTGCCAAAAGACAGCGGTGCTTTCGCATTTCCCAGATTGAACGCCTGGGCCAGAATCTCGGTTTTCTGCTTTGAATCAAAAGTGGAGTCAGATAGTTTGCTGTTCAAGGCATTGACAAAGAAAACAAGCGCCAGCGATCCGAAAATGGCGTTAGCGAGTACGTTCGCTACACGGCTTATCGCGTTGTTCGTTCCCGAAGCGGTTCCCGTGTATCTCGATTTGACCGAAGTCATGACCGCAGTGGTAAGTGGCGCGACCGTGAAAGCCATTCCGATGCTAAAAAGAACGATGCCAGGAAAGAAGGTCGTCCAATACGATTCCGGACCTTTGGTTTGACCGATGAAAGACAGTACGAGCATTCCGATTCCCGTTACCAATGGCCCCAAAATAAGCAACCATCTAGGCCCATACTTGTCGGCCAGACTTCCCGAAAACCGCGAAACCAAAACCATTACGATCGTGAAAGGCAAGAACGTAAGACCCGACTGCAATTGGGAATAGCCTTGTACCTGCACTAGATTCAGGCTCAAAAACAACATGGCCGCATTCAGCCCGGCGTATAGAAATAACGTAAGCAGGTTGACTCCCGAAAATGTCAGATTGCGGAACAATTCAAGCGGCACCATGGGTTGTTTGGCTTTTCTCTCGACAAAGAAGAAGGTAACCAGAAGCAACGCACCAGCAATTAGGGTAATCAGCGACTGCCAATTCCCGAAACCCACTTCGGGCGCTCGCAAAAATCCGAAAGTGAGCAAGGCCAAGCCCATTGCTAACGAAAATGCGCCTGCAAAATCGATGGATTCTCTCGCCTCGATTTCCGTTTCTCTTACCTTTTTCCACAAAATGTAAAGTGCAACAACTCCTATCGGGATATTGATGAAAAAGATGTAGCGCCATAACCGGTGGTCGCCAAGAAAACCACCAATTACAGGACCGCCCACACTCAAGGTCAGGGCCGACGGCAGCCGTAGCGAGTTCGACTACGACCTGTTCGGCC
>JBCNQO010000050.1:0-7572 GCA_039592825.1 Flavobacterium sp. | reverse complement strand
GCTGAGTGCCTGAGTGCCTGAGTGGACTAGGCAAATTTCGGACATATGGAAATCCGCGCCAAGAATAAAAGCTGTTTTTCGATAACCTAAAAAAGTAAAACCCCAATCGGCGAAGACGATTGGGGTTTCTCTTAACGTACAGTCTCAGGCACTCAGGCACTTTGCACTCAGGCACTATCTTACCCGCTTCACCTGCATAGCGAAATTCTTGGCCAATTTCTCGTAAGCGCCCGAAATCCTGTCGCTCAAATCGTTGTAATTCTTGCTGTCGAGCCCGATTGATTTATCGAATTCGATCGCGACAAGAACGTTCGACGGATTCGCCGTTTCAAAGACCGTGAGTATCGCGCTTATCTTGGCTTCTTCGCCACCAACGCCAATTCCGTAGCCCGGATAAAGCCAGGTCGTTTTTACGTTCAACGTATATTTCGCCTGTGGATTCTCGCCCATTTTCACTTCCGATTTCGGGAAACGACCGTTGAAATAAGCGATGAAAGCCGGCTCGTACTTGGTTTTTCGGTAGGCGTACCAATTTTCTACGAACGCTTCTGCCTTTTGCGGATTCTTTTCCCTTTTCTCTCGTTTCTCTTTTAGGAAATCTTCTTCGGACGCGTATCCGTGGATTTCCATACCGTCGTAAGTGAACGTCACGTTGTAGTCTGAAATGTCTTTGAGCGCTTCAATTTTGCCCGAAAGCACGTCAAAGCGTTGCGACCAAACTGTCGTGACACAAAAAAGCAGGACAAAAATTTTCATGCGATTGGTTTTGTGTGAAGATAGAAATTATCGGGTTCTAAAAAACTGCCGTTTGACTGGCCTTACTGACTATTCGGTCAATGTTTGCGCTTTATCGGAAAATACCAAAATAGTCTTTCCCATTTTCAAGAAATCCGAATTGCACAAACAAAAAAAGCCCCGAATAACCGGAGCTTTTACTGTTGAATGACAACGTATTACTTGATGTCGTTCGCGATTTCTTTACCCAATTTCGCATAAGCCTCAGAAATGCGGTAACCCGAATCGAAGTCGCCACCAAAAGCGCCTGCGCCCGGAGATTTTTCGTAAACCGCAGCCATAAGCACGTTAGACGGATTGGCTGTTTCGAAAACCGTTACTCTTGCAGTAAGTTTCGAGTCGCTTCTTGAGATTCCGATGTTGTAACCCGGATGCAACCAGATCGTTTGGATCTTCATCGTGTATTTTGCAGACGAAAGGTTTTTGTCGGCCTTAACTTTTCCGTCGAAACGCTTGTTGAACGATTCGATGAATTTTGGCTCGTAACGTCTTTCGCGATCGCCGAACCAGTTCTTGCGGAAATCCTCGTCTGTTCCTTTTTCCTCGCGCTTTTTCATTTTGTCGGCTAGGAATTCTTCTTCGGTCTTGAATTTGTCTACCGTCAAACCTTCGTAATCGAACACGAGATTGAACTCGGTAATACCTTTCAAGGCTTTGAAATCACCCGATTCTTTCTTGACTTTTTGTGCAAATGCCACAGATGAGACCATCAGTAGCAACAACATTGCTTTTTTCATAATAACCTGTTTTAGTGTAGCGCCAAAAATAAACAAATTCGCGAATCGTGCGCATACGTCATATGCCTTAATTACTTCGCACTTACCTTAACCAGAATATCTTCCTTGTCTTTTTTGTAGGATTCGACCAGAAAACCTTTGTCTCCGTCTGGGAAAATTCTTCTTACGGCAAATTTCTCCATGCGGAAAGGCATTCCGTCTATGTCGAACACATAATTCTTGGTCGTTTTGCCCGACGTATCCTCGACTATTGCCGCCGTCACGAAATCCTGCTTGGAACTGTTGTAGTGCTCCGGGAAAGATTTTGGCGCCAGGAATTTGTTTTCGGGATTGTCCAGATAAACCACATAATGCTTTTGGTCTTCGAAGAAATACTGATAAGACTTATCGTTGATGCCGCTTTGGTCAGACTGGAACTTCGGAATCTTTCGCGCCCAGACCAAATCGTCGTTTTCTGACAATCGCGCCACGAGAATATTGTTGTAATTGTAGCTGTTCATGCTTGGCCCGGAATTGCTCTCGAGAAAATACTGTTCGGCCCCGATAAAAATGCCGCCATCGGGTTGCGCCAACGCTTGCCTAATGTTCAGGAACTGGATTTTCGCTCCGTTCCCGGACTTTATGTATTCCTCGTTTCTCAATTGGGTTTTGGGTTTTTCGTGCGCATTGGCGACATCGTCTGGAATCTTGTCGTATTTGACAGACCCGAATTCGCCCGATTCGCTCACCTTGAAAAAAACGATCCCGTCTATATCGTAAGTGTCAGACAATTTGTTGTTGAAAAATCCCTTGTTGTACTTTACGTCTTTGCCCGAAGTGTAAAACCCGATTCCACTAACGCCCTTGGCATCCGGAACCAAAGTGAGCTGCGTAAAAAGCTTGTCCTTATTGTCGAACCGCGTTTTTTGAAGCTCGGAATTAGCGCTCACCGAAAACAGTTCCAAATGGAAATTGGCCATGACGTCATCATCGCTTTTTTTGTCCTGGGCACTTTCGTCGTCAAAGACCTTGGCCAGCAAAAACACTTTTCCGTCGGCGGTTTGCGCACAATCGAGGTTGTCCATCATGCGTTCGGTGTAAGGCATCGTGACTTCTTTGGACAGCATCGAAACCAGATCTTTCCCCAAAAGCCGCAAACCGACAATATCGAAATTCTTCTTCTCGCTCGAGACTTTCGGTTCAAAACGGCAGCTAACCAAAAGTGACTTGTTGCCAAAACCCGCTTTAAAATTGAATTTGCGTTTTACCTTTTCTTTGGTGTAACCGATTTTCTCTATCGTGGCCAGTTCGCTCTCGAACGATGCGACTTCTTTGGGTTCGCCCGTAAATTCGCCAGATTTGAAGTCTATTTCCTGTGCGAATAGCTTGCTTTGGTTTTTGCCTTCGGTAGAATAGAAGAAATAATAGTTGCCGGCTATTTCTTCCATGCTTTCCACAATAAATCCCGATGGAAAAAAGCCGTCATATCGTTTTGCATTTAAACATTTGGCCTCGATCGCGTCGAACTTTTGCACCAAAGCCTTGTTCCGGATGATCTTGAGCGACAGCACCTGATTGTCTTTCTGGAAATAATAAACGTCGTCGAAGTCAAAAACCTCGTATGGTTTACCCGGCGCATGCTTAAAATTGTCTGTCGCGGTAATCTGCGAAATGCAAGGCAAAGCCATTGCCCACAAGAGCAATGCTAAAAATTTCTTCATCTGTTTTCGTGTTTTCACAAACATAAACGTTTTCAAGAATTTACACAGAGTTCACAAGTGCAATTTTTCGCACCCAGTTTTAACCGATGAATGTTGCTTGATAAGACTTTAGCGTTATATTTGCCGATTGATTCCCAGTCTGCCGAAATCCCAAAATTTCTGTGCCGACTCCGCTTAAAGCTTACGGCATAAAGCTTACAGCCTTAAACAGAAATATTGATAATGAAGAACATACGCAATTTTTGCATCATCGCCCACATCGACCACGGAAAAAGTACGCTGGCCGACCGTTTGCTTGGCGCGACCCAAACCGTGACGGCACGTGAAGAAAAAGCCCAGTTGCTAGACAACATGGACCTGGAACGCGAGCGCGGAATCACGATCAAGAGTCACGCAATCCAGATGGATTACATGTACAAAGGCGAAAAATACACCCTGAACCTCATCGACACGCCGGGACACGTTGACTTTTCTTACGAAGTTTCGCGTTCCATCGCGGCTTGCGAAGGCGCACTTTTGATCGTCGATGCGGCACAAAGCATTCAGGCACAAACGATTTCCAACCTTTACCTTGCTTTGGACAACGACCTGGAAATCATTCCGGTATTGAACAAAGTCGATTTGCCAAGCGCGAATCCAGAAGAAGTGAGTGACGATATTGTCGACTTGCTCGGATGCAAAATTGAAGACATCATCCACGCTTCGGGTAAAACCGGTTTTGGTGTGGACAAAATCCTCGAAGCTATCGTTGAGCGCATACCTGCACCGAAAGGCGACCCGGAAGAACCGCTTCAGGCGTTGATTTTCGACTCGGTCTACAACCCATTTAGAGGAATCGAAGTTATTTTCCGAGTGAAAAACGGCGAGATCAAAAAAGGTCAGAAAATCAAGTTCATGGCCACCGGAAACGAATATTTCGCAGACGAGATCGGAACTTTGAAACTGAACCAAGTACCAAAATCTGTGGTTTCTGCAGGCGACGTTGGTTATCTGATTTCTGGAATCAAGGAAGCGCGTGAGGTAAAAGTTGGTGACACGATTACCGACGCCAAAACGCCTACGACCAATATGATTACAGGTTTCGAAGACGTGAAGCCAATGGTTTTCGCCGGAATTTATCCGGTAGACACCGAAGACTACGAGGAATTGCGCGCCTCTATGGAGAAATTGCAGTTGAACGACGCTTCACTGGTTTTTGCTCCGGAAAGTTCAGCCGCTCTAGGTTTTGGTTTCCGATGCGGCTTCCTGGGAATGCTCCACATGGAAATCATCCAGGAACGTCTCGAGCGCGAATTCAACATGACCGTAATTACGACGGTTCCGAACGTTTCGTATCTGGCTTACACCAAAAAAGAGCCAGACACGCCGCTTATCGTGAACAACCCGAGCGATTTGCCAGATCCGTCCAAAATGGATCGCGTGGAAGAACCTTACATCAAGGCTACGATCATCACGAAATCTGATTTCGTCGGAAACGTGATGTCGCTTTGTATCGAGAAACGCGGCGTTATCACCAACCAAACGTATTTGACCACAGAACGTGTCGAACTCAATTTCGACATGCCGCTGGCCGAGATCGTATTCGACTTTTACGACAGACTTAAAACCGTTTCCAAAGGTTACGCCTCGTTCGATTACCACCCGATTGGCATGAGAACGTCTAACCTCGTGAAACTCGACGTTCTTTTGAACGGCAATACGGTCGATGCACTTTCGGCTTTGATCCACGCAGACAACGCTTACAACATCGGTAAAAAAATGACCGAAAAGTTGCGCGAACTCATTCCTCGTCAGCAGTTTGACATTCCTATCCAGGCGGCGATCGGGGCGAAAATCATCGCACGTGAAACCATCAAAGCTTTGAGAAAAGACGTAACGGCAAAATGTTACGGTGGTGACATCTCGCGTAAGAGAAAGCTCCTCGAGAAGCAGAAAAAAGGTAAGAAACGCATGCGCCAAGTTGGTAACGTAGAGATTCCGCAAGAGGCTTTTATGGCGGTTTTGAAACTGAATGACTAACCCTTAAGTGCGAAAAATATAAAATCCCGGGACGAGATCGTTCCGGGATTTTTTTGCTCTTAATCACTTATCCAAAAGCGATTGGAAATTAGCGTTTTATTGCACGGTTTTTGTGTTTATCGAACTCCGGAATTAGTTAAATTGGACGAACATTCTAACCGATTCCGTCTCACCTCAAAAACTTGGTTATGGAAGCAATTTTCTTTTTGGGATTCATTTTTCTGGTCCATTTGGGACTCGCGTGGCTTTCGATGCTTTTCTTCAGACGGTTTACCCGAAAAAGCAAGCACCAATTACTTTTAGACGGTTCGGTGCTCGTTTTGTCTTTGGCCTTGATTATCTGGATTTCGTTCGTCATTTTCATGAATACGATCACGATTTCCCGATAGGTTTTTGGCGATAAAAATTCGGGCGATCGCTAGATTCACGAAAAGCGAAACCCAAACGTCGAGCCCGTAAAAAAGTTCGTACGAATGCACTTTTTCGTCGAAAATGAGATTCTTGATGATCCGGAAAGTTAACGCCGTGGTGGTTATCGCATAACTCAGGATCATGAAGTTTCGATGTTTGCCGATGTTTTTCTTACGGATTTGCCGCACGGCCTCGAAAGTGAAGTAACCCCAAAGAATGTTCTGGACGACGAATCCGGAAATACCCAAAAAGCCGCCGTTGGAGAAAAGCGCCAAAACGAAACAAGCCGGAAAATTCACGACCAAAATATTGTAAACGTAGATTTTGCCAACCAAGCGATGCGCTTTCGGGTTTGCCTTCAGGAATGCCGACGAAAACTGCGTCAATCCCGCGAGAAGGCAAATCACGATCGAAAAAATGTGGATGTAGAAAAACGCGAGCCAGAACTTGCTGCCCACGATCTGTTGCTTGAATTGCAAAAATCCGACGTTCGTCTCGAAACTCAAATATTGGCTGATCGTACTCAACATAAGCACGCTGAAAGTAAAAACGGCCAGCACGCCCAGAATTTCCAGAATCAGTTTTATCGTTTTCATGACGCGAATGCGAGGTTTAACCTGACTAATTTCGCACTAAATTCCGTTTCATGAGCAAGTCGAACTGCAAATCGCTTCCTAGCCGGAATTCGTGTTTGCCAAAAATCTCGAAACCGTTCCTTTCGTAGAACTTTATGGCGCCTTGGTTGTGTTCCCAAACGCCAAGCCAGATGAAATCGAAATTTACGTTTTGGGAAATTTCTGTGGCTTTTTCGAAGAGTTTTTGTCCGATTTTCTGACCTTGGAAAGCTTCGTCAACGTAGAGCCTTTCTACCTCGAGCGAGTTTTCGTCCTGGCATTCGTTCTGCGCCTTCCCGAAATTGATCTTGAGATAACCCACGACCGTTTCGTCGCTCAAAGCGAAATAGAATTCGGAATTGGCGTTGGAAAGTTCCTCGGACAATTTTTCTGTGGACAGGTTTTTGGAAATGTAATCGTCCATATCTGACTTTGCGTTTACCGACGCGAACTTGTCGACGAAAGTCTTGATGCTGATCTGGCGCAAAACCGACACTTCATCGCGATTGACCAAACGGATTGAAATCTCACTCATAGCGCGAATTTACGACCATTTCTGCAAGCCGTCGAACAAACGTTTGGCGTCTTTGGCATCGAAAAGTTGCGTCCCGAAATTCATCGTCGCGGCCGAACCGCAAGCCACGCCCCATTGGATCACTTGTTTTAGCGGTAAATCTTGCGAAAGCGCCCAAACCATACCGCCAACCATGGAATCGCCGGCGCCGACCGTGCTGTGCTTCTTTACGTGAGGCGCGGGAATGTGGTGCGCCTCGTCTTTGGATACCAAAATTGCGCCCTGCGGACCGAGCGAAACCACGACGATCTCGATTTTGCCTTGTTCTATGATTTTTCTTGCGGCCGTCTCGGCTTCTTCGGAATCGAGATTTTCGAGTTTGGTGAGGCGCGCGAGTTCGCCAATATTGGGTTTTATGAGGTAAGCGCCGACTTCGAGGATTTTCTCGAGCGGTTCGCCAGACGTATCAACGACGAGTTTCGAGCCGTTTTCTTTGGCGATTGCGGCCACTTTTTGGTAGAAATCCGCGGTCATGCCTTCGCAAATGCTACCGCTGGCAACGAGAAATTTCGGGCTTCTTTTCCGTACCGATTCCAGAATGTCGTCGATTTCGTGTTCGGATAAGGGTTCGCCGGGAAAACCGAAGCGATATTGGGCGTTCGAGTTGAGTTCGAGCGCAATCATGTTCTCTCGCGTGGAATTCGCGATTTTGATCACAGCGGTTTCTATGCCTTCTTCGGAAATGAGTTTTTCGAGTTTTCTTCCGGCCGATCCGCCTGAGG
>JBCNQO010000005.1:0-12876 GCA_039592825.1 Flavobacterium sp. | reverse complement strand
CAATTACCAATTATGGTCACAACAACCAAAGTTTGGGTCACCAGTGGGGCGGAAATTTCCAGGAATTCATCGCGATAGGTCGCTATAACAAAGGTCGTTTGTATGCCGATGCGAAATTCACGGTTGGCGTGCGCGGATTTGACTTTGATCCGGCGGTGAACAATGCCAATTACGGAAGCAACATTTATTTGAGTTATGACGAGAATCGTCCGCTCGATACGGGCGTTACGGTTGGTCAGGGAAACAAGACAAATGTTTTCATAGCCGATATTCAGGCAGGTTATCTCGTGAATCCGGCGACGAATCTTCGTTTGTTCGCGAATTTCATCTACCGCAATTTTGACCCAATGGCCAATACGCCAACGATTACCAAAGAAACGACTTCGTGGTTCTCGATTGGGCTTCGCAGCGATGTTTTCAATTGGTATTTCGATTATTGATGAATGGTCGGGCGCTGTTTTTGGCGATTGTGATTCTTGCTGCTTTCGGTTGCGAACGGACTTCGACGAAATCGGAAAAATCCAAAGCTGAAAAATCTGAAGTTGCTTTTAATCCAGACAGTGTCGTTAGCAAAATCGCTTTAGACAAGGCGCTTTCGTTCGCAAATAAGCGAAACGGAGACAATGATTTCAAATACGCCTTTTCGGAGTCAGGTGGCGACACAACTTTTTCGGTGAAAGTCGAGCTCGATTTTGCCAATCACTTTTCTTCCCGTCAAAAACATCTGATCGTAAAACGCAACAGCGCCGATTTGGTCAATTTCGATATTTATGCTTTTCGGAATGGCGGTTTCGAGAAAGTCGCTTCTCACGAGGAATCGACAATGACTTTCGAGAACGACACGATTCGCGACATAAACGGTGACGGCCTCAAAGATTTTGTGGTGAATTGGTACGGATCGAACGGTTGTTGCCTGAAAGCTTACAGTGATGTTTACATTCTGAAAGACGACGCACTATCGTTTTATGAACCGATCAATTTCGTGAACCCGACTTTTTATCCCGAGGAAAAACTGGTTCGCGGCGTTTGTTACGGACAACCCGGAATGACGCCGGTCTACAAACAAAAGTGGGTTGGCGAAAAGGTTGAGGACGTGGAATACGTGTTTTTTGAATTGGACAAAAAATATGAGAAAACCGGTCGTATCGTTCGGGCCGACAATCCAGATGTGAAGCGCGCGACCAAAGTGGAGTATCTCAAGAAAGTTCCCAAAGAGTACGAAGCGATTTTTGGTTTTGACTGGTTTATGGACGATTTGAAGGAATAAGTTCTAATTACACCAAAATCCTAGCCCCGATAGCAGCGAATAGCCTTTTGCGAAAAAACGAATCATTTTGCGCGGTTGGCACAGCGACCAAAGGAAGCTCGTGCCAACCGCTGCAAAATTTCGTTTTTTAAGAAAGCTAGCAGCGGATAGCGGGAGAAAGCTTCTCAAACTCATTATAAATTGTATTCGGTTTTTTGTTGAATCGCTTTTCGTGACTTACCTTTGCCGCGATTTGTAGCAAATGAAAACCGCATTGGACGCTCATCCTGATTCTTTTTCGATAAAATCTGTTTTTGCCGATTTCAAGGCCATTACCAAGGCCGGATTGGCGATTAGCGTACTTTTCTCGTCGATTGCGGGCTACTTGCTTGGTTTTAGCGACACCAATCCTTTTTCGTGGAGCGTGCTCATCATGCTCATGATTGGCGGTTATTGCATGGTTGGCGCTTCGAACGCTTTCAATCAGGTGATCGAGAAAGATCTTGACGCTATGATGGATCGCACCAAGAATCGTCCTGTTCCTTCTGGCAGAATGTCTGTGAATACGGCTTTGGCTGTAGCTTTTGCGCTTACGGCAATCGGTTTGGTCTTGCTTTATCTGATCAATCCGAAAACTGCTATGTTCGGGGCGATTTCGATTTTCCTGTACGTTTGTGTTTACACGCCTCTAAAGCCCGTGACGCCTTTGTCTGTGTTCGTTGGCGCGTTTCCCGGAGCGATTCCTTTTATGCTCGGATGGGTTGCCGCTACAGGCGAATTCGGTATTGAAGCGGGAACTTTATTTTTGATCCAATTCTTTTGGCAATTCCCGCATTTCTGGTCTATCGGATGGTTTTTGTACGAAGACTACGAAAAGGCCGGGTTTTTTATGCTTCCGAACGGAAGGCGCGACAAGTCGACCGCGATGCAGACCATGTTGTACACGATTTGGCTCATTATCGCTTCAATTTTGCCGAGTTTCGGTTTTACCGGACAATTCTTCATCACGAAAATTTCGGCTGTCGTCGTTTTGATTCTTGGTTTGTGGATGCTTTTCTACGCGGCCAGACTCTATAAACTGCGCACGGCCAAAGCGGCCAAAGCTTTGATGCTGGCGAGTGTTTCGTATATTTCCCTATTGCAGATCGTTTACATTCTCGATAAATTCCTAAGATGATTACAATGACAAAAGATGTGATGTCGCCCGAAGAGCACAAAGCGCGTTCAGAGCGTTCGGCCAAGCTGATCTTGTGGTTCGCCATGATTTCGATGACGATGATGTTCGCCGGATTGACGAGTGCCTTCGTGGTGAGTAAAAGCCGCAAAGACTGGTTGCAGAACTTCGAGATGCCGATGGCTTTTTATGTGTCAACTGCGGCGATATTGCTTTGCAGCGTTTGTATGTGGATGGCGAAAAAGTCGATAAAACAAGACAAACGCGATGCCACGACGCTGTTTTTGGTGGCGACTTTGCTGCTTGGCGGCGCTTTCGTGGGCTTGCAGTTTTACGGCTTCGGACAGATCATCGAGCAAGGATATTACTTCACAGGACCAGCGAGTAACGTGACCACGACTTTCCTTTACATCGTCGCCGTTACCCATTTGGCGCACCTTGGCGGAGGAATCATTTCGCTTTTGGTCATTATTTATAAACATTTTAAACAAAAGTACAACGCTTCTCAAACCCTTGGAATTGAACTAGGTGCGACTTACTGGCATTTTCTCGATTTACTGTGGGTTTATTTGTTTTTATTTTTGACTTTCTTCAAATAAAAAAAAGCGTAAATTTGGGAACTTTTTAACGGTATACACTTTAATATGGGAGCAACAGCTACAACTGCTACTACTGAAAAGGTCTGGGGCGGCGGAAACGAACCGATGGGTGCCAGCTATGGCAAACTCATGATGTGGTTTTTCATCGTGTCCGATGCCTTGACATTCTCCGGATTCCTTGCAGCGTACGGATTTTCTAGATTCAAGTTCATCGAGACCTGGCCTTTGCCAGACGAGGTGTTTACGCACTTCCCGTTCATGCACGGAACAGAAGCTCCGATGTATTACGTGGCCTTGATGACATTTATCCTTATCTTCTCGTCTGTAACGATGGTTTTGGCTGTTGATGCAGGACACCAATTGAAGCAGAGAAAAGTGGCCGTTTACATGCTTTTGACGATCATCGGAGGTTTGATCTTCGTTGGTTCACAGGCTTGGGAGTGGAAAAACTTCATCAAAGGTGAATACGGTGCGATCGAAACCAAAGGCGGAAGCTTGCTACAGTTCGTAAACGACAAAGGCGAGCGCGTGAAACTCGAGGATTTCGTGGTGCAACTTCCGGAAGAAAGACAAGAGTTGAAGCGCAGCAACGCAACCTGGTTCATGAAAGAGGCAGAAACGCCAACGACTTTCTCTGTAACCGAAGTTCAGGCGGCTTTCAAAGCGCATCCTGAATTGCGTGTAAGAACAGAAAGAATCTACCAAGATACCAAAGAAGACCAGGCAGACGCTCGTCTCGAGAAAGGTCTGAACAAAAAGAAACACAAAGAGGTTTTGACTCGTGAGGCATCACAAAAAATGATGGACAACGCTCACGTAGTCGTAGAAGGAGCGAACCTTTGGAGAAACGAATACGGAAGCAAGTTGTTTGCCGATTTCTTCTTCTTCATCACAGGTTTCCACGGATTCCACGTGTTCTCTGGAGTGATCATCAACATCATCATCTTCCTGAACGTTCTTTTGGGAACTTATGAGAAAAGACGCTCTTACGAAATGGTCGAGAAAGTCGGTTTGTACTGGCACTTCGTTGACTTGGTTTGGGTATTCGTATTTACATTCTTCTACCTCGTTTAATTTTTTATCTAAAGCATCATGGCACACGCACACGGAGAACACGTTTCAAACCTAGGCAGAATCTGGAAAGTATTCGGATACATGTCGGCGATCACGATTGTCGAGGTAGCATTGGGTATCGTTAAACCACCATTTTTGCACGAAAGCACTTTGTTGGGAATGAATGTCCTTAACTGGATCTTCATCATCCTTACGCTTGTAAAAGCTTACTACATCGTTTGGGCGTTCATGCACATGGAAGGCGAAAAGTCGAGCTTGCGCTGGTCAGTCGTAGCAACGGTGATCTTCCTGGTTCTTTACCTTGTTTTCATTCTTCTTGTAGAAGGCGATTATATTTATGGGGTTTTTGCGAATTCTACGATCAAGTGGAATTTTTAACAAAACTCATTTAGGCTTTTTCCGATCGTGATTAAAAAGACAGATTTTTTGTCTCATGTTTCGGTTTTTGGAGTTGCATAGTTTTTTCTATGGAAAGAGAAAAAGCGGAAGATGAGGCGAAAAAGATGCTTTTTTAGCCGATTGGCAAATGACTAAAGGAGTTTAGATATTAATTCAATGAAGAAGGCGGTTTTAAGACCGCCTTTTTTTATTTTTGTACCCGAAAATACAGGCACTTCCCGATGAAGAAAACAATTGTCCTTTTACTGCTTTTTGTCGTTCCCATAGTCGCCTATCTCTTTTTCGCTTCCGGAGTCCATAGCTTTACCACTTTGCCGGTCCTGAATCCGAAGGTTTCGGAAATGGGCAATTGGGAATCGCTCGATAAAAAGCCAGTCAAACTCGAAGGCAAGATCACGGTTTTGGGCTTTGGCGGATTCGATGTGGTAAAGAACCGCGGCAATATCTTCAACCTGAACCAAAAAGTTTACGAGCGTTACCACGACTTTACCGACTTGCAGTTCGTTACGGTTTGTCCTGTCGGAACAGAAAAAGAAGTTCAGGCCATTTTCGACAAATGCGCCGAAGCGTCAGATATGAAAAACTGGAAATTCGTATTCGCGAGTCCAAAGGAAATCATGAGCTTGCAGTCGTCTTTGAAAACGAGATCGACTTTAAACAAAGACTTCGGAACGCCAAACATTTACCTTATCGACAAAAAACTCCAGCTTCGCGGCCGAAACAGCGATGGCGAGTACGTCGATGCTTACGACACTTTCCATCCGTCCGAAATAAGCAATACTTTCCTCGACGACTTCAAAGTGTTGCTCTACGAATACAAATCTGCTTTCAAGCGCAATAACAACGCGACCAAGCGACAAATCTAGTCATGAAGAACAAATCTTACATTTGGGTATCGCTCGTGGTTCTGGTCTTTGGAATCATCTTCGTCCCTAAAATAATCGACCGTGCCAAAAGAGGCGACGTTGTCCGCGGACGCGATCTCGACAAAGTTGAAAACAACGTGAAAGGCGAAGGCGAACTTTTTACGCTGGCCAAAGCGCCTAAGTTCGAGCTCACCGATCAAAACGGAAAGAAAATCACGAATGCCGATTACACCGGAAAAGTTTATGTGTTGGAATTCTTTTTCACGACTTGCCCAACGATTTGCCCGAAGATGAACCAGAACATGCTCGAGTTACAGAAGAAGTTCTTCGGAAACCCAAATTTTGGAATCGCCTCGATCACCATAAATCCGGAAACGGATACGCAAAAAGTGTTGAAAGAACATGCCGACGCTTTGGGCGTGAAGTCCGAAAACTGGCACATGCTTACCGGAAACCGCGATTACATCTACGATCTGGCCAACAAAGGTTTCAATCTTTACGCCGGAACCGATCCGAATGCCGAAGCTGGTTTTGAGCACTCGGGAATGTTCGCGCTTATTGACAAAGACGGAAATATCCGTTGCAGAAAAGACGCTTACGGCAATCCGACGGCTTATTACGACGGCATCGAAAAAGAAGGTGTGGAAGCGATCATGCAAGACATCCAAATTCTCTTAAAACAGTAAAATGACAGAAAATACACCATCGCTCGAGAAGCGAATGAGCAAATGGATCATCGCGGTTTCTATCGTGATTCCGGTAGTTGTCGCGATTTTGTTCACGGTAAAACTCAAGGATTTCGGTTTCGACGTCGAGCCGCTTTCGTTCCTGCCGCCAATCTACGCGGGAATCAACGGTTTGACGGCAATTGTGTTGGTCGTCGCGGTCATGGCCGTAAGACGCGGAAATCTCAAATTGCACGAGCGTTTGATGACGTTCGCGATCGCGCTTTCGGTTTTATTTCTGGTGATGTATGTGGCTTATCACATGACGTCAGATAGCACGCGTTACGGCGATTTGAATCACGACGGACAAATGTCGGTAGAAGAAATCGCCTCGGCCGGACAAATGCGTCTGGTGTACTTTTTTATCCTGATCACGCACATCATTTTGTCTGTCGCGATTATTCCTATGGTTTTGGTGACTTACGTTCGCGCCTTGTCCCAAAGGTTCGATAAACACAAGAAATTGGGTAAAATCACTTATCCTATCTGGCTTTACGTCGCAGTTACCGGAGTTGTCGTTTATTTCCTTATTTCACCTTATTATGCGCACTAAAGGGTTCAAGGTTCAGGGTTCAGGGTTCAAGGTGTTGGCCTTGCTGACAATCGCTTTGGTTTTGCTTCCGAGTTTTGCCGAAGCTCAATGTGCGATGTGTCGCGCGGCTCTGGAATCATCTGACAACACCGACAAAGCCGAAGCCGTAAACGACGGAATCGTGTATTTGATGGCCGTTCCTTACATTCTGGTTGGCGTGCTTGGGTTTTTCGTATATCGACTTTACAGCAAGAAGAAAGCCTAAAACGTCCAGCAGTAAATCTTGCCGCCAAACTTTCGCATCGTCACCAAAGTGTAAACGCAATGCGAGTTTTCCTTTTTGAGCGACGTCAAAGCATTTGTCAACGAAATCGAGTTTTCGCTCGTGCGATGCGGTTTTAGCTGATACGTGAATTCCCAATCGTAAACCTGGCTTTCTTTCGAGGTTTCGGAGAAGTCCGATTTTAGTGCTTTTGACAGATAAACCATCAATTTGTCAATCGAACCAAAAGCCACAGCCGACTTTTCTTTAAGCCGGAAACGCTTGTCTTCCAAAGCTGTCACTTCCTGTAAATTGTCGCGAAGATAACCGGCGATCTCGACGAGAATTTCATCTGTCAACCGCACAAAACACAAGCCTTCGTCCAAACGCAAATCCTTCCACAAATGGAAATCGTGTTGCTTGAAATAGGACTTTATTTTGTGCTGCAACTTCATTTCATCCCGTCTATTTTCACGTCGATTTTTCCGTTTACGGTCACGAATGCGATCACGGCCTGATTCGTCAACTGGATTTTCCCAAAGTTGATCTCGCCAACCGAACCGTTCACGAAAACGCCCGGCATTGGCGAATAATTGTTCAGGTACGTCATCATATTTTTTCGACCTTCCTCTAAATTCGGCTTGATCGAGTAACGGCAACTTTCTTTCATCTTGTTAAGGATGTAACCGTTCATGAGCCAGTTTGCGGTGCGCATCAACTTGCTTTTCGTGTCCAGAACATAATCGAGTTGGTCAAAATAGATCTCTTGCGTTTTCTCGTTGTATTGCGGGAAACCACTTAGGTAAATCGTGCCGTTCAAACTTCCTGTCATGTCTAGAGCGATGATCATTTTGCCCGATTTGTGCCAGATGTTCACCTTGGTCACTTTGACTTTTTTGCTGCCTTCGCCGTATTCCTGGTTCGCGAAATTCTGAGACATGATGCGGGATGCGTCGGCGTAAGTCGAGACGGCGGCGATGTTTGCCGTGAAATGATCTGGCATTTTGGCGACGGGTTTCAACACGATTTTGGTGCGGTCGAACTTCGCGTCGGGTTTTTTTCCGACGAATGTTTCCATGGTGCATTTCAATCCCATTTCCATCGAGATCGCGTCTTTTTCGAGTTTGGCGTCGGTCGTGTAGATTTCGGTCGGAACCGTTCTGAGCCAACTTTCGTAAGCCTCGCTCATTTGGATAGGCGCGGCCAGTTTCTCTAATGCGTCGAGTACATTCGGTTTGAAATCCATAGATTTTTCAATGGCTTCGTCTATCGATTTCTCGATTTTGGATCCGTAAAGTTTTATGGCCGGATTCACGATATAAGTGATCGGAACCTGTTTTCCCATAACCGTCGTCGTCGGGCTTTCGACCCATTCGATGTTCTTGAGGTCGGTTTGGGTTTTCATTTTCCAGTTCGAGACCGCGACATTGCTCAAAAGCGTGATTTTTCCGTTCAGGTTAAATTCCCTAATCGAAGTCAAATCGACGCCAAGCGATTTTGTGCCGATTCGGTATTTCACATTGACTTTGAGCGGAAGAATCGTCTTGATCTTGCCGTTTTCGTTCGATAGCAAAATCGGGCCTTGTTTGTAGATCTGCATCTGCAAGTCGTCGTCTTCGATGTTTTTGTCCTCGTAAATCAAGCCCGTCATGTATTTGTTGACCTGGTTTTCGATGTCTTTCAGTTTCATTTTCACCGGAAGATCAATGAACGAAGGCGAAGTTTCATACAACAAAGGCGTCGCATTGTCCGGTTCCGGACGCAAGGCATCGATCTTGGAAGTTGAACCACAACTAGTTAAAATGGCTGCGGCCGAAATAGTGTAAACGAGGTTTCTGAAAGTCATTTCCGACGGAATTTTTACCAAAAGTAACAAAACGGAAAATATTTGCGTTTGGTGTAACAATTACCTTTGGGTGAAGTCTTATTTGGATGCATCGGAATTCTTAAAATTTCGTTAGCGTCCATCATCATCAAAAATCGAATCAATAGCATTGTATCACCAAACAGACTGTCCATGATCGAAATCAAAGATCTGCACAAATCCTACAAAACAGGAAATTCGAGCCTTCACGTGCTCAAAGGCATCAACTTCAACGTAAAAGAAGGCGAACTCGTGGCCATTATGGGCTCGTCTGGTTCGGGCAAATCGACGCTTCTCAACATTTTGGGAATCCTCGACGAAGCCGACACGGGAAGTTATGTGCTCGACGGCGTCCCAATCAAGAAACTCAACGAGACGATCGCCTCGCGTTACCGCAACCAATTTCTTGGGTTTGTGTTCCAATCATTCAATCTCATCAACTACAAATCGGCGCTCGACAACGTTGCCATGCCACTTTATTACCAAGGCGTGAAGCGAAAGGAGAGAACCGATATCGCCATGAGTTATCTCGAAAAAGTAGGATTGGCATCTCACGCTCACCATTTGCCGAACGAAATGTCGGGCGGTCAGAAACAGCGTGTGGCCATTGCCAGAGCACTTGCATCGCATCCGAAAGTTTTGTTGGCCGATGAACCTACGGGCGCGCTCGACACCAAGACGTCTTACGAGGTCATGGAACTCATCCAAGGCATAAACGACGAAGGGAAAACCATCCTTATCGTGACCCACGAACCCGATATTGCCGCCATGTGCAAGCGAAACGTAGTCCTGAAAGACGGACTTATCATCGACGATGTAATGGTAGAACAGCAAAGGGCGAGCGCTTATGTTTAATATCGAACGCTGGCAGGAGATTTTCGAGGCCATTTCCAAAAACAAACTGCGCACTTTCCTTACGGGAATTTCGGTAGCGTCGGGAATCTTTATTCTCGTGATTTTGCTCGGAGCCGGAAAAGGCTTGCAGAACGGAATCGAGAAACAGTTCGCGCGTGACGCCGAAGGAATCGTAGAGGTTTGGAGCGGCGTGACCACGAAAGAATACAAGGGTTTGAATCCTGGTCGTTATGTTCAGATGCACAACTCCGACTACGATCTGGCGGTTCAGAAATTCGGCGACCAAATGGTGCTGAAGTCTGCGGGCGCGGGCGTTTGGCAAACCCAATTCGCCTACAAGAAAGAAACGGGAAGTTACCAGATTCGCGGCGCCAATGCCGACATGCAGAAAATCGAGAACATGACGATGATCGCGGGTCGATTTGTGAACCAAAACGATTTGATCAATACAGAAAAAGTCGCGGTAATCGGGAACAAGCTCAAGCTGACGATGTTCAAGGACGAAGATCCGATAGGCAAAATCTTTACCATAAACGGCATTCCGTTCAAGGTGATTGGCGTTTACACCGATCCGGGTGGCGAACGTGAGGAATCTCGCGCTTTCTTGCCATTTACGACTACACAGAACGTCTTCGGACTCGGACAGAACATAAACAACATGTTCTACACGCTCAAGAAAACCGACAATTACGATCAGGCGTTGGCCGAATCCAAGCGCTTCGAGAAAGAATTGGGCGGATTGCTCAAAGCCAAGAATACGGTCGCTCCAGACGACGACGGCGCTATCCAGGTTTACAGTTCGGTAGAAGATGCCAAAAAGTTCTACGACCTCAATCTGTACATACGACTTTTCTTCTGGTGGGTCGGAATTTGCACGATCGTTGCGGGCGTTGTTGGCGTGAGCAACATCATGCTTATCATCGTGAAAGAACGCACGAAGGAAATCGGGATAAGAAAAGCTTTGGGCGCGTCGCCATTTTCTATCGTGGTGATGATCTTGCACGAATCGATCTTCATTACGACAATCGCCGGTTTTATCGGATTACTCGCGAGTCTGGCTTTGCTGGAATTCGTAGGCCCGATGATCACCAGCGAGTTTTTCCAGAATCCGCAAGTGGATTTCAACGTAGCCACGACCACACTCGTGTTGCTGATCATAGCCGGAGCGGGCGCAGGATTTTTTCCGGCTTACCGCGCGGCCAGAATCAAACCGATAATCGCTTTAAGAGAAGAATAGTATGTTCGACAGAGACAAATGGGGAGAAATCCTACAGGCACTTTCGGCCAATCCGGTTCGCACGGCTCTTACGGCTTTTGGCGTTTTCTGGGGAATTTTCATTTTGGTGATCTTGCTCGCGGCCGGAAAAGGGCTCGAGAACGGCGTCAAGAAAGGTTTCTCGGGAATCGCTACAAACACGATGTTCATGTGGACGCAGGTTACGTCCAAACCGCATAAAGGCTTGCCGATCGGGCGTCATTTCAATTTCAAGAACGACGATGTTCCGGCGTTGAAAGCCAATTTCCCGAACCTGCTTTACGTTTCGCCAAGAAACCAATTGGGCGATTTCCAAGGCGCGAGCAACGTAATCCGCGGTGACAAAACGGGCGCTTTCGGTATTTATGGCGATTATCCGGAACTGACTTCTCAAGAGTCGATGGACATCATAAAAGGCCGATTCGTAAACCACGGCGACATCAATGCCAAACGCAAAGTCGCGGTAATCGGGCAAGGCGTGATCAACCTGATGTACAAACCGGGCGAAGAAGTCATAGGAAGTTACATCAAGATCAACGGCGTGAGTTTTATGGTCGTGGGCGTTTACAAATCGAGAGGAAACAACGGCGGTGGCGCGGAACAGGCACAAAAGAACATCTTTATACCATTCACGACTTTTCAGCAGGCGTTCAATTACGGCGATGTCGTAGGTTGGATGGCGATCACGGCAAAAGACGGTTCGTCGATTACAGAAATGAAGAAAGACATCATCAATTTCCTCAAGGCCAGACATTCGGTTCACCCGGACGACGAGCGCGCGATTGGGAATTTTGATTTGTTCGAAGAATACAGCAAGATCAACGGATTGTTTATGATTCTGAGATTTATCGCATATTTCGTAGGAACTTTGGTCTTGCTTTCGGGCGTGATCGGAATCTCGAACATTATGCTCATTGTTGTCAAGGAACGCACCAAGGAAATCGGGATTCGTCGGGCTTTGGGCGCGACTCCGGGAACGATCCGCAGACAGATTTTGACCGAATCGATCTTTTTGACGATTATCGCCGGAATGGCCGGAATAGCTTTTTCAACGGGACTTTTGGCCGGACTTAACGCGATTCTCGACTCGATGCCAAGCGACGACATGATGTTCGCAAATCCTAGCGTCGACTTGCTGGTCGTGTTTTTCGCGCTTCTGGTTTTGGTCGGATCGGGATTGCTCGCCGGATTCATTCCTGCGCAGATCGCGATTAGTGTGAAACCAGTTGACGCTTTGCGGACGGAATAGATCGAAAGAGCCAAGAATCAAGAGTCAAGAGCTGAACTTGACGGAATAAATAAAGAATCAGAATAAAGATAACATCATCAATCAATAAAGAAGAAACAATGAAAAAAGGATTAACCGTAACCATTTTAGTTTTCATAACCGTGGTTTTTGTAGGCGCTTTGTACTATCTGTACGCGAAAAATCAGGAGTCGCCCGTGGTTTTCCAAACCGAAAGCCCAGAGACGAAAACCATCACGAAAACCACGATCGCCACAGGAAACATCGTTCCGGACGAGGAAGTTCTAATCAAGCCGAACATTTCCGGAATCATCGAAAAAGTGTTTATCAAAGCCGGAGAAAACATCAAGGCAGGCGATCCGATCGCGCTTATCAAGGTCGTGGCGAACGTCTCGAGTTTGAGCAATTCGCAAAACCAGGTCGTCGCCGCTAAAATCGAGCTCGACAACCAGGAACGCGTCTACAAAAGACAAAAGGCACTTTTTGACAAAGGCGTGATTTCGGCAAACGAATTCCAATTGGCCGAAACCGCGTGGATGCAGGCCAAACAAACGTATAACTCGGCAAAACAAGGTTTGGACATCGTGAAAACGGGAACATCGGCCGGGCTAGGAAGTTATGCCAACACCATGATCCGCTCGACGGTAAACGGAAAAATTCTCGACGTTCCGGTGAAAGTAGGAAACCAGGTAATCGAGGCCAACAACTTCAACGAAGGCACAACGATCGCGACTTTGGCCGATACCGACAGAATGATTTTCGTAGGGAAACTCGATGAA
>JBCNQO010000499.1:0-2588 GCA_039592825.1 Flavobacterium sp. | reverse complement strand
ATGCGAAGCGCTTACGGAGAAAATCTGGTTGCCGTAGGATTCGCCGCCCTGGAAAACAGCTTCGGGTTCAACAATACTGCATTAGGCGCGATGGCCTTGCGCCAAAACGGCAGCGGTATGGAAAATACCGGCGTGGGATATTCCGCTTTGAATGCCAACAACGGCAACTATAATACAGCCGTTGGGTCTTCTGCCATGTCTTTAAGCATGAACGGTTCAAATAGCACCGCCGTAGGTGCCCGGGCATTATTCTTCTCTGCACATAACGAAAACAACACAGCAATCGGCGGAAACGCCAT
Organism: Flavobacterium sp.; assembly: GCA_039592825.1. Classification (GTDB taxonomy): domain Bacteria; phylum Bacteroidota; class Bacteroidia; order Flavobacteriales; family Flavobacteriaceae; genus Flavobacterium. Next base: position 2,289 of record JBCNQO010000499.1, on the reverse strand, counting down.
GCATTCTGGTCAGCACAACCAAAGTACGGCTGTAGGCGCAGATGCAATGTCTGCAGACGGTGGCGTCATGTGCACGGCACTGGGATCTCAAGCCATGAGAAACGGCGGCACCTCGAACATTGCCGTGGGCAGTTCCGCAATGGCATCGGCAACCGGCCAATCGGAAAACATCGCTATCGGGAATTTTGTGATGTCGACTTCCGCGAACGCCTCACAGAATATCGCCATCGGGCATTCCAGTCTGCAACAGCTAATGAGCGGACAGCAAAACATCGTAATAGGCCATTTCAGCGTACCCGGCATGGTCAACAGTTCACAGAATACTGTCGTAGGATCTTTCGCGAACATCACAGGCACGTCAACCCGGGTCACTTCTCTAGGATCTGGAACCACTATCGAATCGGGTACAAATTCAACGGCAATCGGCAGTTGGACGGCCACGACCGCATCTAACCAAGTCCGCATAGGAGACGCTTCGGTCACCAGCATTGGAGGCGTCGTAGGGTGGACGAATCTTTCAGACGGGCGATTCAAGAAAAACGTAAAAGCCGATGTTTCGGGATTGGAATTCATCATGAAACTGCGTCCGGTGACTTACGATTTCGACAGAAAGGCACTGTCGGGTTTTATCAAAAGTAAAAATCAGGAAAACATCCCTACCTCAAGAGAATCAGGGTTTATCGCACAAGAAGTCGAGGCCGCTGCCAAATCGTCCAACTTCACATTCAGTGGGATTGACGCTCCCAAAAATGCCAATGACACTTACGGCTTGCGCTACGGCCAATTCGTCGTGCCTTTGGTGAAAGCCGTTCAGGAACAACAGCAAACTATTGAAAGCCAGCAACAGGAAATTGCCCAACTCAAAGCCGAACTCGAGAATTCACGAACCGTCCAAACCCAGATCCTGAAGCGACTCGACAAGATCGAAAACCGAGATCTGATAGTCAAAAATCACAATTGAAACGAGATTTCACTCCTGAATTCCGTCCAACCAAAAGTCGGTTTTGCCTTTCCGGAAAATCTCGAAGTCGAGAAAAATATGGTCGTAGCCTTTGTTCGCGACCCATTTTCCGTCGGTAAACAAAAAAGAGACATATTCGCCAATGTAAGGCCGTGGTTTGCTTTTGAAATCGCGAAACCTGTACACCATTCTTAACTTCAGGAAGTCGTTTTCACGAGGTTCGTATTCGAAATTAAAGACGTAGTCGGTATTCAGGAAATGTTCGATTTGTACTGTAGAAATCCCGTTCGCCAATTCAGGTCGGGACGATTCGTGCTGCCACAATATGTCAGATTCCTTTGCCTTCTCGCCTTTCATGAGCCACCAGAATGTCGATTTTTGTTCGTAGGCGATTTGGTCGAACAGTTTGTGGTTCGCATTTCCCGGAAAATCTTCTGTCGCGTTCAGGAACGATTCATCGCTTTGGTCTTCAAATGAGACAAACTCGATTTTGGTGAGTTTCGGATGCATCTCAATTGCCGATGATCTCAACCTCGACGCGTCTGTTCTCGTCTTGCTCTTTCTCGTTCTTTTCGGGAATCGGGCGCAAAGGACGCGAAACGCCAAAGCCTTTGTAGGAAAGACGAGCGGCCTCGATCCCGTTTTTCACAAGGAAATTGTAGACGGCTTTCGCGCGCTGCGTCGATACATACGAGTAATCTTTTTCTTTGTCGGTTTGGCAGCAAATGTGGCCTTGTATCTCGACTTTGAGGTTCGGATTGTCTTTCATGATGGCCAGAAGTTCGTCCAGCACAGGACGCGAATTTGGCACGACCACATCGCTCATGTTGTAGAAATTCAAGCCCGGAAGCCGCACTTTGTCGCCAATTTTCGCCGTCACGATCTTTTTCTGCAATTGTCCATCCGGTTTTTTAATTGACGTTGGAATCGTGTAGACGATTTCGACTTTGCGATTCTTTTCGCGATTCTTCGATTGCACGAAAGATTCACCATAACCCTTAATCGAATAATTGTCCGCGAAAGCGATCTCGTGTTGCTTCAGGTAGTCCTCGACCGTTTTCGCGCGTTTCAAAGAAAGGCTGTCGTTATAAGCCAAAGTGCCCAAATGATCGCAGTAGCCGTAAACGCCAGAAACCGTCGCCTTCGGGTTTTGGGCAATCCAGGAATCGAGTTGCTGCTGTTGCGAAACCTCGAGATCGCAACGGTCGAACTCAAAAAAAACCTCGGCTTTGTCCTGGCAAAAAACCAATGAAAAGGTGAAAAGTAAAATCAGCGAAAGAAGTATTTTCATTTTTTGGAAGGATGAGACTTACATTGTTGGCGCAATA
>JBCNQO010000498.1:0-2603 GCA_039592825.1 Flavobacterium sp. | reverse complement strand
CCATGAAAGCTCCGAAAAGCGCGTGAATTCCGATCACTTCCGAAACATAAGCCGAAATGATAAGCGTCAGAAGGAAAATGGCGACGACCGGTTTGCTAAGGCTCGAACGCGAATTCTTGAGTTCAGCCACGCGTTTCAAAAACGGTCGAACCACGTAAAGCATCAGCAAAACGTAAACGATCGCAAGCCCGATCACGTAAAGCGAACTCACGACAGAACCCGCTTTCACGATAGCGATTACCGTGGCCAGAATGCACCAGGCCGTGATGTCGTCTGCGGCGGCGCACGTAATCACGATCGCGCCCAATTTTGTTTTATGGATGCCGCGTTCCTGAACGATTCTCGCCAAAACCGGGAAAGCCGTGATGCTCATCGCGATGCCGAGGAAAAGTGCGAAAGACAGGAATTCTATGCCTTGAGGCGCGTAAACTTCGTAGATGTAATAAGCTAGTCCGACGCCGAGTGTGAACGGGAAAATGATGCTGGCATGCGAAATCACTACCGCGTCGTTTGCCTTATTCTGTAAAGCTTTGAGGTCGAGTTCCATCCCAACGACGAACATAAAGAAAATGAGTCCGATCTGGCTTAGGAATTGTAGGTTGGAAAGCGATGCCACGGGGAAAAGCATTGCCGAATATTCGGGAAAATACATGCCTACGACCGACGGCCCGAGCACGATTCCGGCGAGCATTTCTCCAATTACGGTAGGTTGCCCGATCTTTCTGAAAAACCATCCGAAAATTCTTGCCACCAAAATGATCGTGATCACCTGGCAAAGCAACAATGCCAAAGGATGCGAGAGATTGTGCACCATCGAATCGACAAATTGATCCCATTGGTCTTTTTCGCCAATCGGCACTACGCCACGACCGTTTTCCAGGTGTTTTCCCTGAGAAATGATGGCGTACATCAAAGCTCCAAGTCCGCCGATTGTTAAAACGTAGAAGGTGGAATTCCTGAAATTTCTCATGTTCGTTCGGTGCGAAAAGCGTCCAAATATACGCATTTTGGGTGCTCGAACGTTTGGCATCGGCTCGACCGCGAGAAAGAATTTGCGAAAACGCTCAAATCGTTGCGGTTAATTTTTGGCCGAAACCGTTATCTGTTAAAATTCCGTCAAATCTTCAACATTAAACCCCGTCGCGTCTCCCAAAAACGTTCGCGATTGCCTAAATTTGCGACCTCAAAAACAAGCAATGGCAAAATGGTCTAGCCTCGGCATCTGGGAATTCATAGCGCGAATCGTATTGCGCAACAAGACTTTGATGCTGGTTTTGATAGCGGTCATTACGGCTTTGCTTATCGGACAGTGGAAACACATAAAGTTCAGTTATACCGAGGCGAACCTGCTTCCGGCCGACGATCCTACGAATATCGAATACAACGCTTTCCTCGACAAATTTGGTGAAGAAGGCAATCTTATCGTGATCGGGCTCAAGGATTCTACGCTTTTCACACCCAAGGTTTTCAAGAGTTGGACCAAACTCATGACCAAAATCCAGGCCGACAAGAACGTCGATTTGGTGGTCGATATCCACAACCTGAAGAAACTGCAAAAGAACGATTCGCTCCAGACGTTCGAGCTGGCCGAATTTACCGATAAGTCCAAAACAAGCGATCCGGCTTACCTCAAGTCGCTCCAGACGCAGCTTTTGAACGATTTGCCGTTTTACGAAGGCTTGCTTTTCAACAAAAAGTCGGGAACGGTTCGCGCGGCGATCTATCTCGACAAAAAGATTGTCAACACGTTAGCACGAAAAGATTTTATCCTCAAAGATCTTGTTCCGGCGATCGACGCTTTCGAGAAAGAAACCGGCGTAAAACCACGCGTTTCGGGAATGCCCTACATCAGGACTTTGAGTGCCGAGACCATAAAAAGCGAGATCGGGCTTTTCATCGGGGCGTCGCTTTTGGTGACTTCGCTGCTGTTCTTTTTCTTCTTCAGAAGCGTTCGTGCCACGGCCATCGCGGTGTTGATCGTGGTGATTGGCGTGCTTTGGTCTTTCGGGTTTTTAGGACTTTTCAACTACCAGATTACGGTGCTTACCGGAATGGTTCCGGCTTTGGTGATCGTGATCGGGATTCCGAACTGTATTTTCCTAACGAATAAATATCATCAGGAATTTTTCGTGCATCGCAACAAAGTCAAGGCTTTGCAACGCGTGACGACCAAAATCGGGATGGCGACTTTCATGACGAACGTTACGACCGCGATTGGTTTTGCCACGTTCATCACCTCAAACAACAAACTTCTCATCGAATTTGGGAACGTCACGGCCGTGAACATTTTGGGCCTTTTCTTTTTGGCTTTGGTCCTGATCCCGATTTTCCACAGTTATATTCCGGCGCCCAAACCACGGCATTTGCGCCACTTGGAACGCGGTTCGGTAAAAGGTTTCATGGACTGGATTCTGGATTCGGTCAAACACAAAAGATTCTCGATTTACGTGGTCGCGATCGGCCTTATGATCATTGCCTTGCTCGGGATTTCGCAAATGCGGATTTCGGGAAGTCTGATCGAGGACATGCCGAAAAAGACCGCTTTTTTCAAGGACATCCAATTTTTCGAGAAGGAATTCGACGGCGTGATGCCATTGGAAATC
>JBCNQO010000497.1:0-2622 GCA_039592825.1 Flavobacterium sp. | reverse complement strand
TGATCTTGTCGATCTGGTCGTCGGTCAGGGTCTTGGTCGCGTCTTGCAACGTGAAGCTCACCGCGTATGATTTCTTGCCTTCCGGAAGGTTTTTGCCCTCGTAAACGTCGAACAGGTTCACGTTCTTGAGCAGGCCTTTTTCGGTTTGTTTGGCGGTATTGTAAATGGCGTCGAAGTTCACGTTCTGGTCAACGAGTAGCGCCAAATCGCGTCTCACTTCGGGATATTTCGGGATGTCTGTAAACTTGATCTTGTTCGAGACGAATTTCAGCACGTTATCCCAATTGAAGTCGGCGAACAAAACTTCTTGTTTGATATCGAAATGTTTCAATACCGATTTCTTCACCACACCAAATTCCACGATAAGGTCTTCGCCGACGTAAAGCGAGATGCCTTCCGAAATCATATCGGTAACGACTGGTCTGGTCTGTGTTTTTTCGATTCCGAGGCGCGACAGGATTCCGGTCACGAAACCTTTGAACAAGAAGAAATCAGATGGTTTTTGAGCGCCTGTCCATGTTTCTGCCGAACGGTTTCCGGTCACGGTAAGCGTCAAATGTTTCTTTTCGTCGTAACCCAAAAGCACTTTTTGGTAGCTTTTCCCGAATTCGAACAAGCGCAGATCGCCGTTTCTTCGGTTCACATTATAGGAAACCGCTTCCAAAGCTGAGAAAAGCAACGATTGACGCATCACGGCCAGATCGCTAGAAAGCGGATTCAGCATGGCCACGTTGGCTTCTTCCTTGAGCATTTCCGAAAGTTGTATGTATTCCGGAGTCGTAAGTGAATTGGCCATCATCTCGTTGAAGCCTTGTGAAGTCAACTGAGCCGCGATGATGTTCTGCAATTTATGGTCTTCGGTACGCGCCGAATTGGCGATCGTAGCGTTGAGTTTCTTGGTAAAATTGATGTTGTTGTAGCCGTAAACGCGCAAGATTTCCTCGATCACGTCAATTTCCCTTTGGACGTCTACGCGATAGGCCGGAATCTGAAGTCCCAAATTCGCGTCTGTCGTGCTGTTGACCTTGATGTCGAGCGAAGCCAGGATTTTCTTGATCGTCTCTTTGGGCAATTCCTGACCTATGAGTTTCGCGGCTTTGGCGAAGTTCAATACCACAGGAAAATCCTCGAATTTCTTCGGATACAGATCGATAACGTCCGAAGTGACTTCACCGCCGGCAACTTCCTTGATAAGCAAGGCCGCGCGTTTCAACGCATATTCGGTAATCGTTGGGTCGATGCCTCTTTCAAAACGGAAAGACGCGTCTGTATTCAAGCCATGGCGTTTTGCAGTTTTTCTGACCGAAACCGGGTTGAAGTAAGCACTTTCGAGGAAAATCGAAGTCGTAGTCTCGGTAACGCCCGAGTTCTGTCCGCCAAAAACACCGGCAATGCACATTGGGCCTTTGTCGTCGCAAATCATCAGGTCTTCGGCAGAAAGCGTGCGCTCGACTCCGTCCAAAGTGACGAATTTCGTTCCGGCTTCCAGCGTTTTTACGCAGATTTTCCCGTTTATTTTGGAGGCGTCGAAAGCGTGCAAAGGCTGGCCCAATTCGTGAAGCACATAATTGGTCACGTCGACGATATTGTTTTTTGGAGTAAGTCCGATGGCTTTTAGGCGATTCTGTAGCCATTCCGGAGAAGGTTTTACGGTAAGTCCCGACATCGTCACGCCGCAATATCTCGGTGCGAGTTTTGCATCGGCCACGACCGCATCGATCTTCAAGACCCTTTTGTCCAATCGGAATGCAGAAACCGATGGCGTGATCATTTCCACGTGTACGTTCTTCTGCAAAAGTCCGGCTCTGAGGTCGCGCGCAACGCCCCAATGGCTCATCGCATCGGCTCTGTTAGGTGTGAGACCGATCTCGAAAACCTCGTCGTTCTCTACTTTGAAAACTTCGGCAACCGGCGTTCCTGGCTTTAGGTTCTCGTCCAAAATCATGATGCCGTCGTGGCTTTCACCAAGTCCTAGTTCGTCTTCGGCACAGATCATTCCCCAACTTTCCTCGTCGCGGATCTTGCCTTTCTTGATAGTAAAAGACTCGCCATCTTTGGTGTAAAGCACGGTTCCGATTGTCGCTACCGGCACTTTCTGACCTTCGGCGACATTCGGCGCACCGCAAACGATTTGCACGGGAGCGTTTCCGTCTCCCAAATCTACTGTAGTGACGCGAAGTCTGTCGGCATTCGGGTGTTGTTTGCAGGTAAGCACGTGGCCCACGACAACGCCCTGAAGCCCGCCTTTGACCGATTGGTATTTTTCAACGACTTCCACTTCAAGGCCAAGATCGGTAAGCAACGCAGCGGTTTCTTCGCTTGTCCAGTCGGTCTTGATGAATTGTTTGAGCCAGTTGTAAGAGATTTTCATAAACGGAATTTAGACGGCAAAGATAACAAGTCATGGCCGCAAATTCCAAATAACAAGTTTCAAAATACGGGCTTATTTGCCTTCGAGAAGATCGAAAAGGCGAAAGTTCAGGTAAAGTTTCTCTTTTCCTACCTTGACCGATTTCAGAAAGCCGTTTTCTTCAAGCGAAATGAGGTAATTTCCTACGGTTTTTGGCGTGCCCAATTTGGCGTTTATCAAGTGTTGACGCTTGGTGTAAGGCAATCGGAACG
>JBCNQO010000496.1:0-2623 GCA_039592825.1 Flavobacterium sp. | reverse complement strand
CGGGAAAACGAATTGGGCCGCACCGACGTTGTAAAGCGATCGGAACATGAGTTGCTGCACCGAATCTTTGGTGACTTTGCCCTGCATGCGGTCGGCCATTCTCATGAAATTCCCGTCAAAAGGCATCTGGACTGTCGCAACGCCGCCTGTCGTATTGATATTGATCGCTCCCGCAACGAATTTGTTGAGCGAGAAAAGCAGGTTGTGGATGTTCTCGAGTTCGCCTTCTTTGATGAAATGCTCGTGACGTCCGCCTTCTCCGGCTTCGACTATTTTAAGGTAAGTATGCCCGCCGCCGTTGGGTTTTATGGTTTCGGTGGCGCCCATAATGTAGTTTACGTACTCGATCTCGAAAGGTGTTTCCGAAAATTTGTCCTTCATCTTGAAACCGTTGTCCAACACAGGCGAAAGCAACAGCGATTTCTCGTAAGAACGGCGTCTCAGCATGCCTTTGTACTGACCGTCAACCAAAGCCGTAAGGTGAAAGCGTTCGGAATATACTTTATTTTCGGATTCTCCTTCGCGAATCGGCATCACGCCTTCGTAACTGATATAACGTGTCACGAAAGCGCCCGCAATGATCAGGATAAACGAAAGGTGAAGCACCAAAGTTGGCCACTTTTCGCGTCTCAAAAGATTGTATCTCTTGATGTTTCCGATGAAATTCACCATGAACAAAAACATGATGGCTTCAAACCACCAGGTGTTGTAAATGAGAATCCTTGCGGTGTCTGTGTTGTAATCGTTTTCAATGAAAGTCCCGATTCCCATCGCAAGTGCGAATACCAGAAACAAAATGGCCATCAATCGGGTCGAGAAAAGTGCGGAAAGGAGTTTTTTTCCCATAAAGAGCGAGTCGTATAAACGAGTGCAAAAGTACGCAAAAGTTTACTGCTCAAAGCCAACGCACACAAGCAGATTTGCACTATTTAACGAAATATTTAGATTCCGCGAAGCGCCCGATTCCCTATCGGTTTAATTGTTATTTTAGCCTTTACCAAAGCAGGAACTGCATGCACGAAGTAAAAATAGACCTGGTCCTGAGCCTGTTGATTCTTGGCGCCACTCTTTTGGCGCTGGTTTATCACATCGTGCTTTACGCTTTTGCCAAAGACAGGCTTTTACTGCATTATCTGGCCTATCTGGTTTGTACGAGCGTTTTCCTTTTTTGCTATTCCGGACTTCCGGCCATCGCTTTCGGACCTGAAAACCATTTGGCGTTCATGACCAATTGGCGCGAACTTTTGCAGATGGTTTACCTCACGTCTTATTTCAATTTTATCGTTCAGGCCGTGAAGATCTCAAAAAAGAAAGAGACGTTTTTCTTCAGATATTGGAAGATTTCGGCCGCCATTCTGATGCTTTACGGAATCGGCTACACCATTGCGAAATACAAATTTCCCGAGGCTAATTTCGGACCCGTTTTTACGCTGGCGCGGATCACGATTTTTGCCATTACCGGACTCATGCTCTACCAAAGCTACAAATTGCGCGAGATCAAGTTCCAGCTCATCATACTTTACGGCTGCACGATCTACCTCATTTGCGGACTCACGAGTTTTGTGACCAACCTTTTCGACTACGAAAGCTGGGCGATCTGGCCAATCGAATGGCTAATGATCGGCAGTTTTCTCGACATTGTCTTCTTTTAGCTTGCCATCGGATACCGCAACAAAAAGCAATGGGAAAGCCTGAATTCCACAATGCTCGAAGAAGCCAACAAGTTCATCGCTTTACAGCAACTGATGCTGGACAAACAGACCGAAATCGACAACGAACGCCAAAGGATAGCCGCCGACATGCACGACGATCTGGGAAGCGGCCTCACGAAAATCACTTACCTGAGCCAGATGGCGCGTCACGGCAACGAAAATGGCGATCATCTGGAGAAAATCCAGAAAACGGCTCACGAACTCATAAGCAACATGGCCGAACTGATATGGGTCATGAAAGACGAGAACAACACGCTCGAAGATCTGGCCACCTACATAAAGCGCTATGCGGTCGACTATCTCGAGTCTAACCAAATCGAGGTTCAGGTTTCACTTTCGGACGATTTCGGGAAAATCTCTATAGACGGCAAACAGCGTCGGCACTTGTTTTTGTGCGTGAAGGAATCTTTGCACAATATAGTCAAGCACGCCAAGGCTTCGCGGGTAATCATTGAGATAAATTTGTCAGATAAGATCTCAATTTTGATTTCGGACGACGGCGTCGGTTTTGCATCGGATGCGTCGAAAAATCCACTTCACGGAAATGGGCTCAGGAACATGAAAGCGCGTATGGACGCCATATCGGGAGAAATGTCGGTGACGGAATCAAACGGCATTACGCTGACTTTCGCACTTCCGCTTGACGGCAAAAAACAAAATGAACCCTTCGTACCATTGTCTGCGCTAGCGAACGACCTTTAATTTGTAAAAAAGCCCAACGCATGATCAGGATTTGCCTCATAGAAGATTTGCCCGACATCCTTAACGGATTGCAGGCGATAATTAGCAAGGACAAGCGTTTCGATTTCGTGAAAGGCTTCACCACGGCCGAACAAGCGATTGCCGAACTTCCAGATTTGCAACCCGATGTGGTGCTTACCGACATCAATCTTCCGGGAAAAAGCGGCATT
>JBCNQO010000495.1:0-2626 GCA_039592825.1 Flavobacterium sp. | reverse complement strand
CCAGAAAAGTGAGCAAGACGAAACCGTTCGGACCCGATGGAACTTTCAGCGGTTTCAAGTTCAACGAACCCGTAAAGCTGCTGATAGACTACGTTTTCGTGTCGCGTGGCAATGTCGAAGTTCTCAAATACGCCATTCTTTCGGACTCCAAAAACTGCAAATATCCGTCCGATCACTTACCTGTTTTGACCGAAGTGAAATTGTTGAAATAAGTAGGTTTTTTCTTTGAGTACTGTCGGATAATTTTGATATACTTGCAAAAACCAAAACAAGATCATGAGGAAATTATTCGCGTTGGCGCTATTGCTGCCATTGACAGCTATTGCCCAAAACAAATTCCAGAAAGGCTATTTTATAGACAACAGCGGCAAAAAGACGGAATGTCTTATCCGCAACCGCGGCTGGAACAACAACCCTACGTCTTTCGAATACAGAGCGACCGAGGACTCACAGACACAAGAGGCAACGCTGAAGGAAATAAAGGAGTTTTCCATCACCGACGGGCCAACTTACGTAAAAGCGAATGTTCCTATGGAGCGTTCATCTGCCAAGATACAGAACATGCAGATGCAAAAAGACGCGAAATTTACCCTTAAAGAAGAGACGCATTTCTTTCGTTTGCTTTTCCAGGCGAGCCACTCGTTGTTCGTCTACGAGGAAAGCGGCTTGCTGAAGTTTTTCGACCGCGACCAAAACGGAGACTTCGTGCAGCTCATCCACATCGCTTATCTCGATTCCCAAAGCATCCTTAGGCATTACAACCAGTATTATTCCCAATTGCTCGAGCGCTTCTCTTGCCAGGGCAGCACACTCGAATCGATGTCTAAACTCGAATACACCATTTCTGATCTTACCGCATATTACAGGAAAACCAGCGACTGCAAAGGAGAGAAAGTAGCCGAGGTAAAAAAGAACAAGGGCGATTTCAATTTGAGGCCTTTCGTGGGTTTCAAGTCGATGAAACTCGATGCTTCCGAATACCAGAGTTCGCCCGAATTCTCGATCTCGAAAGGCGGATTTGCGTATGGCGTCGAATTCGAGTATATCTTGCCTACCAACAACAAGAAATGGGCGGTAATCGTAGATTTGGAGTACAATAAATTTGAGGATGAAGTCGATTTCCCAGACGGGATGGGCCTTACGGACAAACGCGCCAAAATCAAGTTCTCCTCGCTTCAGATACCTGTAGGCGGACGTTATTATTCGTTTCTTTCGGACGATTTCAAATTCTTTGCCAATGCTACAATTAACTTGAATTTCATGTCAGACAAGTCAGAAATCATTTACGGCGAAGGCCAAACCCAATTCGACCACAGACAAATGGAAGGCAATTCGTTCAATTTCGGTCTTGGCGCGGGAATAAGCTATAAAAAGTTCAATGCGGAAATCCGCTACTATACGCCTCAGGATCTTTTCAGGACTACCGATGGACAAGTCAACAAATTCTCACTCCTGGTGAGCTATGCCATTTTCTAGATGAAAAAACAGATCGCCTTGCTTCGCGGCATCAACGTTTCGGGCCAAAAGCTCATCAAGATGGAAGCTTTGCGCGAATCCATGAAAAATCTGGGTTTGAAGGACGTTTCCACTTATATCCAAAGTGGGAATGTCCTTTTTGTTTCGGATGATTCCCAAAGTGTTTTACAGCAAAAGATTTCAGCAAAGATCATGGATGATTTCGGTTTCGAAGTGTCGGTCATTGTTGTGGCACCGGACGAATTGGAAATCGCTGTTGCGGAAAATCCTTTTGCGTCCGAAACGCCAGAAGATTCTACACAACCTTACATCGGTTTTCTGTCCGATATTCCGACCGAAGAAAACCTCAAAGCGCTGTCTGACACCGATTTCGGCAAAGACCGATGGGCCGTGATCGGCAAACGCATTTACCTGTGGTATGCCGATTCTGCGGGCAACACCAAACTTTCCAACGCCGTGATCGAACGCAAACTCAAAGTCGTTTCTACGGCCCGCAACTGGAAAACCACCAAAAAACTTATCGCGCTTTCTTTATAGCCATTCCACGAGCGAACAACCGATTCCCACTGTAGTTTGTTTGTGATTGTAGTCGATCAAAGTTTCGCCGTAGCCGTGTGAAGCCTGGAAATAACCTCTTAAGTTTCCTTTTATCGGGAACGACCACGAAAACGTGAGATTGCCTTTTACGGCCGTCCCGAAACTCAAATTGTGGCTTCCGATAAGCGAAAGCACGTGGCCGTCTTGTGTGTAGATTACGTTCAGGTCTGCCCTGCCCAAATAGTCGACGATTTGCGGATTGTCGTCTTCCTTGTCTGGAATCCGGATCCACGGACGCGCATAAATCGTCCAGTTGTCCTTCTCGAAACCCGCGTGAAAGATGATGCGGTTCCAGCTTCTGGAAAACGGCAGGCTTTTCCCGTTCGATTGGTGATTAAAAGCGACGCCGGCCATTCTCATATCGAAACCCAGAATCTTGAAATGCATAGGCACGTTCACAATCAATTCTGGCTCGTAGTTGATTTCCCGGAACGGACGCGAGATCGATCCGTTGTAGACTTGCCAGTGCGCGACTTGCGTGTAGGCCATCCACAAATCGGCTTTCTTCCAGAAAATGCCCTGAAGCAATTTCGTCTTGAAACTGATCTGGAAC
>JBCNQO010000494.1:0-2627 GCA_039592825.1 Flavobacterium sp. | reverse complement strand
ATGGACATTTCGACTGATTGACCGGAATTTGGTAATTGTTCACGCCAAGCCTGTAGCGCTGCGCATCTCCGTAAGAAAACAATCGTCCCTGAAGCATTTTGTCTGGCGAAAAACTTATCCCTGGAACGACGTTGGCCGGATTGAAAGCCGCTTGCTCGACTTCCGCAAAATAATTGTCCGGGTTGCGATTGAGCGCGAATTCCCCGATTTCAATAAGCGGATAATCGGCATGAGGCCAGACTTTGGTAAGATCGAACGGATTGACGTGATACGAATCGGCATCTTTTTCTGGCATCACCTGAACATAAAGAGTCCATTTCGGGAAATTGCCAGCTTCAATATTGTCGAACAGATCGCGTTGATGGCTTTCGCGGTCGTTGCCGATGATTTGCGCAGCCTCGGAATCACTGAGATTCTCGATTCCCTGTTGGGTGCGATAGTGGAATTTTACCCAAAACCGCTCGTTGTCGGCGTTGATAAAACTGAAAGTGTGGCTGCCAAAACCGTGCATGTGACGATACGTTTTCGGGATACCGCGGTCGCTCATCACGATCGTCACCTGGTGCAAGGCTTCGGGCAAAAGCGTCCAGTAATCCCAATTGTTGTTGGCGCTTCTCAGATTAGTTTTCGGATCGCGTTTCACGGCGTGGTTCAAGTCCGGAAACTTCATCGGATCACGCATAAAAAACACGGGCGTATTGTTCCCGACCAAATCCCAATTGCCTTGTTGCGTATAGAATTTGAGTGCGAAACCGCGAATGTCGCGTTCGGCATCGGCAGCACCGCGTTCTCCGGCAACTGTAGAAAACCTTACGAACATGGGCGTTTTCTTGCCGATTTCAGAAAAAATATCAGCCTTGGTAAAACGCGTGATGTCTTTGGTCACGGTGAATTCGCCATAAGCGCCCGAACCTTTGGCGTGCATTCTTCTTTCGGGAATGACTTCGCGATCGAAATGCGCCATTTTCTCGAGGAACCAAAAATCCTGAAGCAAAGCCGGGCCTCTAGCGCCCGCAGTCTGTATGTTCTGGTTGTCTGGAACAGGCGTTCCGGTAACCGTGGTGAGTTTGTTTTTTTCCATAAAAAGGTGGTTGGTTAAAGAATGGGCCGCCTCTAAATGCCACTTCGGGCGGCCCGGGAAACAAAAAGTTACTTTACGGAATACGGAAGCGACAAGTTTCCGCTGGCAACCGAATAGACCTGATACACGCCAAGCATCGGTTTGGCTCCGGGCTTGGAATCGTCGTGTTTTACTTTTCCGCCTGTGTTCACTTGCATAAAACAGGCCACGGCGTCGAACTTGAAATCGGTTTTGCCCGAAATGCGATAGTCTGGAACCATGACGCGGATCGCATCGCCTTTGGTCACGACCTGGAATCCGGGACTGTCCATATACATCGCCATTCCGGGATTGTTCGCAGGCAATTTCACCGACTTTTCGCCTTTCTTGAATTCCTTCACGGCCAGTCCGCCTTCTACCCTTTTGTCTTCTACGAGAATCACCCAATGCGGGTGCCAGATCACGCCGTCGTTGCCGAAATTCTTGTCGTAGTTTTCGTCCCACATTGGCGTGTCGTCAAAATCGGGATGCGAAGTGAGTGCGAGTGCCACGATTCCTTCGGTTGGATTGAAGCCGACATCGGTCGATTTCAAGGTCGTTGGGAAAACGTAGCCAAGAACCGGTGCGCCGTTGAGTTGTCCTACGCCTTTCGGGGTAGTGGCTCCGGCGTTTCCTTTCACCTTGATTTCCCAGACGGTCATACCGAAATCGGGATTTTTGGTAACGGTTGCCGAAGCGATCGCGAAATCGTCGTTGTTGTAGCATTTCCCGCAAAAAGGTGCAGATAGCAGCGATAAGGCCGTTGCGGCCAAAACAATTAATTTTTCCATGTTTGATCTATTTGATGGTTGTAAAAAGGTAATAGCGAATACGATGCCTTGATTTCAAAACGTTGAAATACAGACATTTAAATAAATTCCAATTAAGGAATCATTCGTGAAATTTCATAAATGGCGCGAGATTTCGCGAACTATCGCAAGGCGATAAAACGATCTAAGATTTTAGATAACAATTGGTTAGGTTTGGAGTGATGAAAATCGGCGATCTCGGTTTCACTTTGGATAAAGCGCCCCGGTTTCAACTCGTCTTTTCCGTGAAGCAGCATTTGGGCAACCGCGTCCGGCGTGGCTTCGGGATGGAATTGGATGCCAAGCACGTTATCCGCGAAAGCGAACAGCTGATTTTTGCAACCTTCGCTTTCCAAAAGATTCACAGCATTTTCGGGCAAATCGAACGTATCGCCGTGCCAATGAAAAACGGGCGAATCAAAGTCGATTCCGTCCAAAAGCGGATGATTTTTGGCGTCCGAAGTCTTACTGACGGGAAACCAACCGATCTCGACTTCATTGTTCTTGAAAACCTTCGCCCCCAAAGCATCGGCAATAAGTTGCGAGCCTAAACAGATTCCCAAAACGGGCTTTCCCGAAGCGATCGCCTCCTTTATGAAACGCTTCTCCTGCGCCAGCCACGGGAATTCGGCTTCCTCGTAAATGTTCATCGGGCCGCCCATGATCACGAGCGCCCGAAAATCTTGCGGTTCCGGAAATTCGTGGCTTTCGAATAAGTT
>JBCNQO010000493.1:0-2634 GCA_039592825.1 Flavobacterium sp. | reverse complement strand
GGCCGATTCGGCTTTGTGGGCGCTCAAGTCTTTTGTCAAGACCGACAGTTTTGAGGTTTTTGGGAATGATTCCTATTTAGCAGATTATTGCTCGGGATTGGTTTTCGAACCTTCGGGCGCTTTGGGCGAATACTCGATTCTCGCCATTGGCCTTGGCGGACTTTATTTGTTGGTTCGCCGACGCATTTCGTGGCACATTCCTTTTGGGTTACTCGCAGTTTTTTCTGTCGGATTTTGGTTTTTGCCCGATGATTTACACCTGAACTATTCACTCGCGGGCGTTTTGCTTGGAGCGCTTTTCATGGCAACTGATATGCCGTCGAGCCCGAGTCACAAAAACGGGAAGCTGTTCTACGGATCGATGATAGGATTGGTCGCTTTTTTGCTTTTGGTCGGAAAAGTACGGTTCGAATACATGTCGTTCTCAATCCTGATCCTGAACGGGTTCGTGCCCAAGATCGACGAAACTTTCTTCCCGACGCCTTGGGGAAAAACGCTCGATTGGAAAACAAGAGTCGAGAAAACATTCCTGCTCACGATTAACATTCTGGGCGCGACGCTTGCCGTGATTTCACTGCATTACTATCAACTCACGAGATATGCCGTTTGGGTTTACATCCTGTATATCATCCTAAAATTCAACCTCTCTTTCATCAAGAAAATTTCCAATCCCATCTAGCTATGAAAAACATCATCTGCCTTTTCGCATTCGTGCTCTTGCTGCAATCTTGCCAGGACAAAACCGAAGTGAGAACCGTGTATTCGGGCAACCAGAAACAAGCCATTCTGGACAACATGCTCACGCGCCGTTCGATCCGCAAGTACAAAAGCCAGCAGGTTTCTAAAGCCCAGATCGACACGATCATGAAAAGCGCGATTTTCGCCCCGAGCGCTCTCAACAAACAGCCTTGGGAAATCCGCGTGGTGCAGAACCCGAAAATCCTCAAGGAAATCAACGACCGTTTCCTGAAGTTCGCCCAGGGCAAGGAATTCCAGGGAAGCGCCGCCAAATACCGCGAACCGGGTTTCAGCATTTTCCACAACTCGCCAACGCTTATCGTAATTGCGCGGGACAAGGAAAACAAAAGCAGTTATCTCGACTGTGGCATCGCTTTGCAGAACATACTTTTGAGCGCTCACGCAGTAGGTTTGGGAACTTGTCCGCTCGGAACTTTGGTGCCAATCCTGAACGATCCCGAAAACAAGGACATCATCGATTTGCTGAACATTCCCGAAGGTTATGAAGTGGCGATAAACGTGTCTTTGGGCTATCCCGACGAAAAGCCCGTGGCTCCGAAGCGTTTTGCCACGAAAGTCAAGATCATCGAGTAAATCACAGAAAATCCCGAAAACAAAAAAGCGGCCCGAAAGCCGCTTTTGTCATTATTTCTTGAGAATCTTTTGAACAGACTGGCCGCTCGAAGTCTTGGCTAGCACAAAGTAACTTCCTTTGGCGAGTCGCGAAACATCGATTCCGGTTTCGGCATCAGGATTGGTCACAGTGAGGATCAATTGGCCTTGAACGCTGTAAACGCCTATGGAACTTACCTCGGTTTGGTTCTCGAACTTGTAAAGCAATCGCTCGCTCACAGGGTTCGGATAAACCGTAAAACCGTTCTTCGCTGCATCGTTCACCGACAATTGCTGTACAAAAGTCGTAGCGGTATTGGTCACGATGGCCGGATTGTAATCAAAGTAGATCGCGGCCGAATTGCTGAAAGAATCGCCAGAAACCAAAGAAGCGACCGTCTTGATCTTGAACACGAGATAACCGTCGTTGGTCGCGTCGGTGTAGCCGAGGTTGACATTCCCGAAATAGAATTCCACGCGATTTCCTTCTGTGATGCGCGTCGTATAGGAATGGCTGCCAGAGATAGGCGTCAAAGTATTGATGTCGTATTTGGAAAGATCGATGTAATCTACCACAGAAATATTCTCGGCAAAATACGTCCCATTATTCTCAAAACGGATCACGTAATGCACGTAATCGCCCACTCTCTGCGTTCCGATCGAAGCGCCTTCCAAGCAGGTTTTATCGTTCGGATCGTATGAATTCACGACCGTCTGGTGCAAGTCGAACTGATTGTCTATAGGAGTGTCGTCTGTAGCCGATGAAGAAATTGCGGCCGAATAATCGAGAATGCTTCCGGCGTTCAAAGGCGGCGTCTGAACAGGCGAATTGTGCAGTAAGTTCACCGTGATCTCGCGTTTTTCCTGAGGATAAAGATTCGCAAAAGTCCACGCAAGTGATCCAGAAGTATTCGTGCCCGACGGAATACTCGAAACGAAATTACTCAAAGCTTCGGCATAACCGAAAGTCACGTTTCCGGAAAGCAGTTGGTTCCCTTTGTTGCGATAAATCACTTTATAAGCCGATGCAAAACCCGGACGCGCCACATTGGTCGGGATCACGACGATTTCAAGATCAGGATGCGTTCCAACCGGCGTCACACAGAAATTCTGTTGGGAAGGACTTTGAGTAGTTGGAAAATTGACAGTTGCCGATGCCGGAGAAGCCGTGAAATACGAAGGATTCTCGAATTGTGGCACAAGCGTATACTGACCCGCGGTCATACCGATGTTGAAATTCCCAGACGAATCGGCTATGTAAGTGAAAGAATCGGAAGAATCTGC
>JBCNQO010000492.1:0-2636 GCA_039592825.1 Flavobacterium sp. | reverse complement strand
CTTCGATCAAAGACGCCACGTGACGTCCGATTGCGGCTTCTTGTTCGGAGATTTCGCTCATTTTCTGGCAATACAAAGGCGAATCGTGTTCCACCAAAAAGTCGATGCTTGTAATTGGGATCACACTGTCCCCGAACGTTCTTGGCATTTTCCGGTTCACCAAAGCGATCACATGATTCGCGTTCTGGATTGCGGCCAAAGTTGCCTCGACCGACACGCCAAGACTACAGAATCCGTGTGAATCCGGTGGCGAAACCTGGATAAGAACAACGTCTAGCGGCACGACTTTCTTTCGGAACAACCGCGGCAATTCCGACAGGAAAACCGGCGTGTACGAACCGTTTCCGGCTTCTAAAGTGTGCCTGACATTCTTCCCGATAAAGAACGAATTCACATGAAAACTCTCGCGCAAATCGGGATTCGCATAAGGCGCGTCGCCTTCTGTGTGCATGTGACAGATTTCGACGTTTTTGAGTTCCGATGCGCGATCGGTCAACGCTTTTGTAAGAAGATTCGGAGTCGCGGCCGCAGCGTGCACATAAACGCGATCGCCCGATTTCACGATTTTAACGGCTTCGTGTGCCGATACATACTTGCTCATACCAAAACTATTATGGTGCAAATTTCCGTCGGACGTGCCTCATTTCCCATGACAATTGTCATACAAGCCTTTCTGATTTTTTTCACGTTTAAAGTTGTACTTTTGCACAAAAATTCATCCGTCATGATTATCCCTAAAACCCGCGAACAGATTGAACTCATGCGTCAAAGCGCACTTCTGGTTTCTAAAACCCTGGGAATGCTTGCCACAGAAATCAAACCTGGCGTCACGACTTTGTACCTCGACAAAAGAGCCGAGGAATACATTCGCGACCACGGTGCCGTTCCCGGATTTTTAGGACTTTACGGATGTCCTTCATCGATCTTGACCAGCGTGAACGAAGCCGTCGTGCACGGACTTCCGAACGATCGCCCGCTTGAGGAAGGCGACATTATCTCGCTCGACTGCGGTACTTTGATGAACGAATATTACGGCGATCACGCTTACACTTTCGAGGTTGGCGAAGTTGATCCTGCAACCAAAAAACTGCTTCAGGTTACCAAAGAATCGCTTTACATTGGCATTCGCGAATTCAAGGCCGGAAACCGCGTCGGCGACGTCGCCCATGCGATCCAGGCCTATACGGAAGGCCACGGATACGGCGTTGTGCGCGAATTGGTCGGACACGGATTGGGCAAAAAAATGCACGAAGAACCCGAAATGCCGAACTACGGAAAACGCGGAAAAGGCAAAATGTTCGTAGAAGGAATGGTGGTGGCGATTGAGCCGATGATCAATATGGGCGTGAGAAACATCCGCACTTTGAAAGACGGCTGGACGATTGTTACGGCAGACAAAAAACCGTCGGCGCACTTTGAGCACGACGTGGCGATCATCGACGGAAAACCCGAATTGCTCTCGACTTACGCCTACATTTACCAGGCTTTGGGCATAGAATCGACCGAAGAGAACGAGTTGAGACAACAAGCGCTCGTTTTGTCGTAATGAAGAAACTTTTCAAATTCATACTGAATGCGATCCCGCGTCCTATCTTGATTCGATTGAGTTATGTGGCGCGACCGATCGTGGCTGCGATGCTTTCGGGAAATCGGTTCACCGACCCAATCGACGGGAAAAGTTTCAAGAAGTTTTTGCCTTACGGATACGGCAAACAGCGCGACAACGTGCTTTCGCCAAGTACGCTTTCTCTGGAACGCCATCGTTTGTTGTGGATTTACCTTCAGAACGAGACCGACTTTTTCACGGCTCCGAAAAAAGTGCTGCATTTTGCTCCCGAACAGGCTTTCTACAAGCGTTTCCGCAACCAGAAAAACCTCGATTACACGACTACCGACTTGCTTTCGCCTTTGGCCGACGTAAAAGCCGACATCTGTGATCTGCCTTTCAAGGACGATCAATACGATTTGATTCTGTGCAACCACGTTTTGGAACACATTCCAGACGACACGAAAGCGATGCAGGAACTTTTCCGCGTGATGAAACCCGGCGGAATGGGCATTTTCCAGATTCCGCAAGACTTGAATCGCGCCACGACTTTCGAGGACGATTCGATTACCGACCAAAAGCGAAGAGCCGAGATTTTTGGCCAATACGACCACGTAAGAGTCTACGGACGCGACTACTTCGACAAGCTGAGAAGTATAGGTTTTACTGTAATTGAAGAAGATTATACCAAGAAAATCTCACCCGAGTTGGTCGAGAAATATTGCCACGCTCCGGGCGAAATCATTCCAGTCGTTTTTAAGCCGTAACGCTTTCGCGGAACAGATTCGTTTTTCCCCAAACCGCCATTTGGTCGAAGATTGGCGACAGACTCGTTCCCATTTCGGTTAGCGTATACTCGACTCTTGGCGGCGTTTCGCGGAATTCTTTACGGAAAACGAGTCCGTCTTTTTCTAATTCGCGCAATTGTTCGGTCAAAACCTTTCT
Organism: Flavobacterium sp.; assembly: GCA_039592825.1. Classification (GTDB taxonomy): domain Bacteria; phylum Bacteroidota; class Bacteroidia; order Flavobacteriales; family Flavobacteriaceae; genus Flavobacterium. The sequence goes on along the minus strand of JBCNQO010000492.1, from coordinate 145 downwards.
GGAAATATTGGGGATTCTTACCGCGATTTCCCCGAATCTTCTCGTTCCATAAGTCAGCTGGAACAAAATTATCGACTTCCATCGGCCACCGATTTTCTCCAAAGTCGCTACCACCGGACAATTTCCGTCCCCAAAAACCTCATTA